>CAHJWU010000099.1 GCA_903643085.1 Rhodospirillales bacterium | reverse complement strand
CGCCGGCGCCAACCCGCAGGCGCTGGACCGCGCGCTGGGCGAGATACGCCGCGGCCGCAAGGTGACGAGCCCGAACGCGGAGAGCGGTTTCGACGCCCTGAAGAAATACACCAAGGACGTGACCGAGCAGGCGCGCGAGCAGAAGCTGGACCCGGTGATCGGCCGCGACGAGGAGATACGCCGCACGATCCAGGTGCTGGCACGCCGGACGAAGAACAATCCCGTGCTGATCGGCGAGCCCGGCGTGGGCAAGACGGCGATCGTCGAAGGCCTGGCGCTGCGCATCGTGCGTGGCGACGTGCCGGAGGCGCTGAAGAACAAGCGCGTGCTGTCACTGGACATGGGCGGGCTGGTGGCGGGTGCGAAATACCGCGGCGAGTTTGAGGAACGCCTGAAGTCCGTGCTCAAGGAGATCGAGAGCGCACAGGGGCAGGTGATCCTGTTCATCGACGAGATGCACACGCTTGTTGGCGCCGGCCGCGCGGACGGCGCGATGGACGCATCCAACCTGCTGAAGCCGGAACTGGCGCGCGGCGCGCTGCACTGCATCGGTGCGACCACGCTCAGCGAGTACCGCAAGCACGTGGAGAAGGATGCCGCCCTGGCGCGGCGGTTCCAGCCGGTGTTCGTGGGCGAGCCGTCGGTTGAGGACACCGTCAGCATACTTCGCGGCATCAAGGAGAAATACGAGCTGCATCACGGCGTGCGCATCACCGACGGCGCGCTTGTGGCCGCCGCCACGCTGAGCAACCGCTACATCACCGACCGGTTCCTGCCCGACAAGGCCATCGATCTTATGGACGAGGCCGCCAGCCGGCTGCGCATGGAGGTGGATTCCAAGCCGGAGGAGCTCGACGAGCTGGACCGCCGGCTGATCCAGCTGAAGATCGAGCGCGAGGCGCTGAAGCGCGAGGAGGATCCCGCCTCGCGTGACCGGCTGGAGCGCCTGCAGCGCGAGCTGGCCGAAATCGAGGAGCGCTCCACCGCCATGACCGCGGCGTGGAAGTCCGAAACCGAGAAGGTGGCCGGCGCGCAGAAACTGAAGGAGCGCCTGGACCAGGCGCGCAGCGAGGTGGAGATCGCCCAGCGCAGCGGCCATCTGGCCCGCGCGTCCGAGCTGCTCTACGGCGTGATCCCGGACCTGCAGCGCCAGATCGAGGGCAGCCAGGCGGGCGGCAAGCTGGTGAACGAAGCCGTCACCGCCGAGCAGATTGCCGGCGTGGTTAGCCGCTGGACCGGCGTGCCGGTGGAGCGGATGCTGGAAGGCGAGCGCGCCAAGCTGCTGCGCATGGAAGACGAGCTGCGCCGCCGCGTGGTCGGCCAGGAGGATGCCCTGCGCCACGTCAGCAACGCGGTGCGCCGCGCCCGCGCTGGCCTCGGCGACCCCAACCGGCCGATCGGCAGCTTCCTGTTCCTGGGCCCCACGGGCGTGGGCAAGACAGAGCTGACGAAAGCGCTTGCCGGGTTCCTGTTCGACGACGAGCGTGCCCTGCTGCGCATCGACATGAGCGAGTTCATGGAGAAGCACGCCGTCGCCCGCTTGATCGGCGCCCCGCCCGGCTACGTGGGCTACGAGGAAGGCGGCGTGCTGACCGAAGCCGTGCGCCGGCGCCCGTACCAGGTGATCCTGTTCGACGAGGTGGAGAAAGCCCATGAGGACGTCTTCAACGTGCTCCTCCAGGTGCTCGACGACGGCCGCCTGACAGACGGCCAGGGGCGGACTGCGGATTTCCGCAACACCATCATCGTGCTCACCTCCAACCTAGGCAGCGACATACTCGCCGCCCAGCCGGACAACGAGCCGATGGCGATGGCGCATGCGCAAGTCATGCGCGTGGTGCGCGAACATTTCCGCCCCGAGTTCCTGAACCGCCTCGACGAGATCGTGCTGTTCCGCCGTCTGGCGCGCACGGACATGGGCGTGATCGTGGACATTCAGCTGGCCCGCCTGCGGCATCTGCTGGGCGAACGGAAGATCACGCTGGACCTGGACCAGAGCGCGCAGGACTGGCTCGCCAACGAGGGCTACGATCCGATCTACGGGGCGCGGCCGTTGAAGCGGGTGATCCAGCGCAGTTTGCAGAACCCGCTCGCCAGCCTGTTGCTGGAAGGCGCGGTGCATGAGGGGGAGACTGTGCGGGTCTCCGCCGGCATGGAGGGGCTTTCCATCAACGGGCGTGTCGAGGAGACGGTTTAGAAAGCAAGCAAGGCCTTCTTTTTTGCAAAAAAGAAGCAAAAAACTTTTGCTCCCTGTCGGCGGGTGCTGAAACGTTCGCCGACAGGGAGCAGAAGTTTTTTGGTCCTTTTTCCCAAAAAAGGACTGCTTGCTTTCTTGGGCAAAGCTATTCCGATAAAGGCTCTATTTCCTGAGCACGCGGGAACAACGCCCGCCTGTCGCGTGTTGCAATCCGCACATTTGGAGCAGACGCCATGGCAGGAACCGCCGAGAAGACCGACCCCGAACTGTGGGAAAAGGTGAAGCACGAGGTCACCGAAGGCGACAAGGGCGGCAAGCCCGGCCAGTGGTCCGCGCGCAAGGCCCAGCTGGCCGTGCACGACTACAAGGCCGAGGGCGGCGGCTACAAGGGCGCGAAGTCCGAAGACAACCACCTCCACCAATGGACGGAGGAGCACTGGGGCACAAAGTCCGGCGAGCCCTCCGGCGAGACCGGCGAGCGCTATTTGCCGGAGAAGGCGCGCGAGCACCTGAGCAACGCGGAATACGCCAAGACCACCGCCAAGAAGCGGGCCGACACCAAGGCGGGCAAGCAGTTCTCGTCGCAGCCGAAGGAGATCGCCCGCAAGACGGCACAGGACCGGGACGGCGGCGGCGAACTGGCCGCGCTGCCGAGGGCCGAGTTGCTGGCGCGCGCCAGGAAAGCCGGCATCGCCGGCCGTTCGCGCATGCGCAAGGCCGAACTGGTGAAGGCGCTCGGGTGATGGCCGCGCATACCCTGCATGCCGGAGAGAAGGCGGATGCGTATGACGAATTCCACAAGCTGGTGAACATGACGCCGGCGAAGCTGCGGCAGTGGCTGCAAAGCGGGGAGAGCCGCAGCGTCGGCATGACGCCGGAAGGCGAGAAGGTGACAGGGGCGGGGCAAGGCGAGTCCGTGGGCCACCACATGGGTGAGCGCATCCTGGAGATACGCGCCACGCGGAAGACAGCGCTGACGGACGCGGACTACGCGGACATGCGCAAGGTGGCCGGCTACATCAAACGGCACTCGGCGCAGCGGCCCGGCGGGGACGTGACGGACACGCGGTGGCGCCACTCGCTGATGAACTGGGGGCATGATCCGGTGGGTGAGTGAAAGCAAGCAGTTCTTTTTTGAAAAAAAGAACCAAAAAACTTTTGCTCCCCCGCTCTGCAACAGCCAACAACCTCCGGAAATGCCGGAGCGCGTCAGCGTCGAGGGAACAAAAGTTTTTTGCTTCTTTTCAAAAAAGAAGGCCTTTCTTCCTCCATGGACACCCTCTCCGCCCTACGCCTCCAGATAGAATGGGGCGCCGACGAGGCGCTGGACGACGCGCCCATCAACCGTCTCGCCGCGCCGCCCCCCACGCCGGCTTTGCCCCGTCCGATGCCGGCGAGGTCCACGCCGCGCCTGGCGCCGGCGGCACTGGCCCAGGCGGTGGCCGAGGGCGCCAACACGATCGAGGCGTTGCGCCAGGCGCTGGCATCTTTCACCGCCTGCCCGCTGGCGGCCACAGCCACCAACCTGGTGTTCGCGGACGGCAACCCGGCGGCGGGGCTGGTTGTGGTGGGCGAGGTGCCGGGTGCGGAGGAGGATGTGTCCGGCCGGCCGTTCCACGGACCGGCCGGGCAGTTGCTGGACAGGATGTTTGCCAGCGTGGGGCTCTCGCGCGCTGACATGCTGCTGACCAGCCTGGTGCCGTGGCGCCCGCCCGGCGGCCGGCCGCCGACGGATTCCGAGGTGCAGACCTGCGCGCCGTTCCTTTGGCGGCACCTGACCCTGCTGCGCCCGCGGCTGATCGTGGCCGCCGGCACGCTGCCGGCGCGCCTGTTGACGGGCAGGGCGGACACGATACGCAGGCTGCGCGGCCGCTGGGTGCAGGTGGCGGTGCCTGGCCTGCCTGCGCCGATACCCGCGCTGCCGATGTTCAGCCCTTCGCTGCTGCTGGCGACACCTGCCTGCAAGGGCCAGGCCTGGGCTGACTTGATAGCGCTCAAGCGCGCCCTGGTCGCACTTTGACCTGCCCGGCGTCGCGTGTAGATCCGGCCCCACTCACAAAATACATGGTACCCTCAGGACCATCATTTTGGCGGAGGCGCACGCCAGACATGGATCCACTGAACTTCTACGTCGGCTGACCAGTCCGTTGTCTGGGTGGGACATCCTGCCCAGCCGTCACCGCAAGTTCCTGTGTAGAGACTCAATACCGGAAACAGCGGTGCATATTCGCCAGGTCCAAGCTTCGTCCGTCCGCGTTGAACGCCGTCGATATACCACGTCACCGATCCCTCGGCCATCAGCAGACCGTAAGTGTGGAATGCAGAGCCAAGCGCTGACGGCGCTTTGAACAGGAATTGCGCCTGTTTGTTGTTTTTCCCGGTGTGGTTGGTCATGTAGGCTGTGTGAGGGACGTCGCCGCGTATCTCTACAACATCGGTTTCCGGCGGCCATGCGCCGCTCGCCGGCAAGAGCCAGAACGCGGTCAGCGTACCGCCTGCTTCGCTGGCTTTGATGCGGGCCTCGTAATATCCGAGCTTCTGGGCGAAGCTCGGATACAGGTCGATGTGTGCTGCCGAGTAACCCTGCTTTTCTTCCACGCAGCCGGGAAAGTTTTCGAGCGATTGGATGTGCAGGTCCAATCCCGAGGCCGACGTGATCGCGGTTGAAGGAATATAGGTTTTCTGACACCCGGTCTCTTTGGCGTACCACCAGTCCCGCTCCCACCTGGACAGGTTCAGCGTATGAAAATCGTCGCTGAAACTCATCGTATATCCGGACGATACCGGGTCGGCGGGGTTGAATGTCGATGCCCCAGCGGACGTTGACGCAGCGAGCGAGAGGGACATCAGTGCGAGGACCCTGGATTTCACCAAGACACGCCCTATTCAGCCCGGTGGGCGACACGTTTGATCCAGCCTGACCGCGTACGGCACCTATTTCAAAAGCGGCTCTGTTGCAAGCGCTCGAGGGCAGTCCGGAGGACCCGGCCTGATTACAATCGCGTTCTGTAGTCTACCAAGCACCGCTGCTCATGACCCCCGCGGGTGAGAGCAGCATAGGCGATCGTCTGCACCCGCAGGTTCTGCCCAACGGCGACGGCTGCGCGTAAGGCAGCCGCGATGACGGCGTCGTCTCCTTCGTTGCGCGGCAGGCTAGGCGGGCATGGCGGCGGATGTCCGGGCGGGCCGGCTCGGGCAAGCCGACCAGCGCCGCTTCGTCACCGGCAATCGCCAACTGGACGAGAGGCCCGGGGAGCCGGGAGATGAATTTCCTACGATTAGGCTCGATGGCGAGGAGCACGCCGCTGGCGATACGAAGATAGCTCACGAGGCCGGCCGGGAGCAGCCGGCCGGCCAGCGAGCGCCAGCCCGGCAGACCTGCTCTCAGGCGTCCAGGTGCTTTCGATGAGTCACGATTCCGCCCTCTTCGCTCGCGTGCCTGCGGCCATGGGATGGAGGGGCGGGACCTGCGCAACGGTTCGCGGCCACGAAGGTTCCGCCCGCAGCCACAGCCATTTGCATGCGTCGCACGAAGAACGCGGACCATCAGCCTGTCACCTCAGAAAATTCATTCCTTTTTTATAAGTGAAACAGCAGTTTCTTATATCGAAACGATCCACCTAGACATTGTGGATTGTATATGATGCGGCTTCGGTACTGATGTTTGGACCGGATACTTACTGACGGGTACGATGCCAACTCTTTCATCGGAAAAAACTACATTGTCGGTTGCGTCCGGCCGTCAAACGCTGTTAAGGGCACCGCCATGCGAGGGATCGGGTTTTCCATCTCCCGCCTGTCCACTGCCCGCGCCGTTCTGGCGGGCGCTGCCCTCCTGGCCGGCACCGCGTTGCGGCCCGCCCAGGCATCAGGCAGCAGTGGGTTGGCGCCACAGTCTGACGACCTGGCCATGGCCCTGCCCCGGATAGACCCGGGCGCCGGGACCAACGGCATGGGCCTGCCGCAGCCGCTCGCCCCGAGCGAAGCGGCCAAGGTGCGCCGCATCTTCGCCTTCCAGCGCGCCGGCGCCTTGCCGCAGGCCGTGGCGGAGACCGCGCGGCTGGATGACGACACGCTGCTGGGGCACATACTGGCGGACAGGCTGTTGCTAAAGCCGGCCCGGATACGCACGCCCGCCCTTGCCGACTGGCTCGGACGCTACGCGGACCTGCCCGACGCCTGTGCCATCTACGCTCTCCTGCTGCGCCGCCTGCCCCCCGGTGCAGCACGGCCTCCCGCGCCGGCCAACGCGGCACTGGGCTCCGCAGCCCACGCGCCTCTGGCGGACAGCGGGGCCACGATTGCTGCACGCGCCGCCTTTACCGCCGGACATGACGCCCAGGCCGAGCGCCTGGGGCGCGACGCCTTCGCCCGCAGCCAGAACCGCGACGGCGAGGCCGCCTACGTGGCCGGGCTGGCGGCTTTCCGGGCCGGCCGGCTGAACCGTGCGGCCCCGCTGTTCGAACTCGCCTCCCTGGCGGACGGATCAGGCGCCGGGTTGCGCGCAGCCGCCGCCTTCTGGGCCGCGCGCACCCATTTGCGACAGGGCGAGATCGCCGCCTGGCGCCCCTGGATGATGCGCGCCGCGGCCGAGGCGCATACGCTGCACGGCATGCTGGCCCGCCGCGCCCTGGGCCTGGTCGTGCAGGCCGCGCCGGTCAGCGCGATCCTGGCCGAAGCGGATCTGGAGGCCATCGCCGCCACGCCGCAGGGCCGGCGCGCCTTTGCGCTGCTGCAGGTGGGCGAGCCTGTCCGGGCCGAGAGGGAATTGCGCCTGCTGTGGCCCGCAGCCCAGGCCACGCCCGCGCTCTCCCGCGCCCTGTTCCTGGTGGCGGGTGCCGCCGGCCTCACGGATCTGGTGGCCGACCTCTCCGGCATAGTGAACGCCAGCGAGGCGGACCTGCCGGCGCCTGTGCTGCGTCCGCGCGGCGGTTTCCGTCTGGACCGGGCGCTGGTCTACGCCGTGGCGCGGGTGGAATCCAACTTCGATGAATCGGCCGTCTCCGGCGCCGGCGCCCACGGCCTGATGCAGCTGATGCCGGCCGTGGTGGAGACCGTGGGCCAGGGGGCCGTCGGGCGGACGCTGGCCGATCCAGGCCAGAACCTGAAGCTGGGCCAGGCTTACCTGGCCTATCTCAGCCGTCCGGACATGGCCGGTGACAACCTCCTGCGCGTATTGGCGAGCTGGAATGCCGGGCCGAACGCGGTGCTGCGCTGGGCGCACATGGCGGATGAGGATCCCCTGCTGTTCCTGGAAGCCATCCCGGTGGACGAGACGCGGCATTTCGTGCAGCGCACGCTCACGAATTTGTGGGGGTATGCTGCGCGTTTCCGGGTGGCGGCACCCAGTCTGGAGGCCCTGGCCTGCGGGGACTGGCCGCGCTTTTCCCCGGAACTTGCCACGGGTCTGATGCACTAAGACAGGTCCGTTATGAGCGGCAAGAAACGCCTCATTTTAAAAAAAATGAGCAGAAAACTTTCAATCCCCGTGCAGGTTCAACCGGTCCGGTGCATTCGAAATATCCGAGCGCCGCAAATGCGGAGAAGTAAAAGTTTTTTGGTCCTTTTTTGCAAAAAAGGACTGCTTTCTTCCTACACCTTAATATGGTGGCGCCCGCGTGTTTCCGGACAGGCAGGCTTGCTGAAACATGCGGGAAGCGGAACTAGCTTGGCTGTGCCGTCGCGGATCTTTCTACGGAGCGGGGTGAATTGGCTCGGATCGACGAGACTATCGCGTTCATACCGGTGCATGTGGCCGTGCTTACCGTGTCCGACACGCGTGATGCCGCCAGCGACACTTCGGGCGACACGCTTGCCTCACGCATCGAGGCCGCCGGTCATGTGCTGCGCGCGCGCCTGATCTGCCGGGATGATGCGGACGCGATCGCCCTGCACCTGCGCGGCTGGGTGAGCGATCCGGACATAGACGTGGTTATCACCACGGGCGGCACGGGCGTCACCGGCCGGGACGTCACGCCGGAAGCCTTCGACCGCGTGCTGGAAAAGCGCATCGAAGGATTTGGTGAGCTGTTCCGAATGCTGAGTTACCAGAAGATCGGCACGTCCACGATACAGTCCCGCGCGCTCGCCGGCGTGGCGGGTGGCACCTACCTTTTCGCGTTGCCCGGCAGCACCGGTGCCGTGAAGGATGCGTGGGATGACATCCTGGTCTGGCAACTCGATGTGCGCCATCGCCCCTGCAACTTCGTGGAACTGATGCCGAGGCTGAAAGAGCGCTGAGCGCCTCATTTCAGTAGCGGACACGTAGCAAGCAAGCAGTCCTTTTTTGAAAAAAAGGACCAAAAAACTTTTGCTCCCCGCGTTTGCGGCGTTCGGACGCATCCGGACAGGCGAGGCGGCTCAGCCTGCGCAGGACCAAGAGTTTTTTGCTTCTTTTTTCAAAAAAGAAGGCCTTAGCTTTCTTTCTTCCAAGGATCCTCACCATGGCCCAGCAAATCGAGGTCGACCCGCACGCCGTAACCGGCACGGATTCAGGCGAAGGCGTGATCGAACTCGCACCCGACCTGGCCTACCGACGCGTGGGCATCGTCAACATCGTGCTGGCCGGCAGGCCCGGCGGGCCTTTCGTGCTGATCGACGCCGGAGTGCCTGGCGCGCACGGCGTGGTGCGCCATGCAGTCGCGGCCCGCTTCGGAAAAGACGCGCGCCCGGCGGCGATCGTGCTGACCCACGGACATATCGACCATGTGGGCGCGCTGGAAGCGCTGGTGGCGGAATGGGAGGTGCCGGTCTATGCGCATGTCCTGGAGCATCCTTACCTGAACGGCACGTCGTCCTACCCGCCGCCCGACGCCGCGGTTGGCGGCGGGCTGATGGCGGCGTTCTCCAAGCTGTTCCCGCGCAGCCCCGTGGACGTGAAGCGCTGGCTGCACGCGTTGCCGGAGGATGGCAGCGTGCCGGGCATGGCGGGCTGGCGATGGCTGCACACGCCGGGGCACGCGCCCGGCCACGTGTCTTTCTGGCGTGAGCAGGATCGCGCGATGATCGCCGGCGACGCGTTCATCACCACGGCGCAGGAATCGCTGTATTCGGTGGTCACGCAGGCGCCGGAGCTGCACGGGCCGCCGATGTATTTCACGCCGGACTGGCAGGCGGCGCGGCTGTCCGTGCAGAAGCTCGCGGCGTTGCAGCCGGCTCTGGCGGTAACGGGACATGGCCGCGCGATGGCGGGGGCAGCGTTCACCGCGGCGCTGGATCGCCTGGCGCGCGATTTCGAGCAGGTGGCGGTGCCCAGGCATGGCTCGTACGTGGCCGCCCCGGCGCGGGCGCAGGATGGAACGGCCTACCGGTAAGCAGGTTCTTATTTTGTTCTTGACACGAGGTTGACGCCACGTAAATCTTGCTTGGAACGAAGCGAGAACTCCGATGCACGTCGCCCCGATCCGCCCAGCGCATAACCGAACGCCCGCCGGCCAGGCAATGACCAACGCGCGGCTGTCCGGTTCGCTGCGCGGGCGCGGCGCCGCGTCCAATCCGGCCAACCGGTTCGAGACCGGGGTGCTGGAGCCGTTCGATGACGGCTGGGAGACGCTGGACGGGCTGGCAGACCTGCCGCCGCTGCCCACCACGCTAACTCGCGACACCAGCCGGTCGGTCATCTCCTGGAACACGTCGCCGGACATCGGTTTCGACCGCGCGGTGAACCCCTACCGCGGCTGCGAGCACGGCTGCGTCTACTGCTACGCGCGGCCGACGCACGCCTATCTCGGCCACTCGCCCGGCCTGGATTTCGAGACCAAGCTGGTGTTCAAGCCGGATGTGGGCGCGCTGCTGGAACGCGAACTCCGACGCCCCGGCTACGCGTGCAAGCCGATCGCACTCGGCTCCAACACGGACCCCTACCAGCCGGTGGAGCGCACGCTGAAGCTGACGCGCGCGGTGCTGGAAGTGCTCGAGCGCTATGGCCACCCCGTCAGCATCGTGACCAAATCGGCCGGCGTGCTGCGCGACGTCGACATCCTGCAGCGCATGGCGGCGCGCGGGCTGGTGCGGGTGTACCTGTCCGTCACCACGCTGGACGGGACGCTGGCGCG
>CAHJWU010000098.1 GCA_903643085.1 Rhodospirillales bacterium | reverse complement strand
GGGCCTGTGCATCGGCGGCGAGTGCCGCGCCGCCGGCGCCGTCATGCAGGGCGCGCATTTCGGTGCGGATGGCCTCACGGCGTGCGAGGATCTCACGAATTGTCATGGTGTAAGCTCCGGCTTGGCCATCGGGGCTGGCCGGGTTGTGGAAGGGGTGGAGTGCGCGCGAACGCGCCTGCAAGCATCGAAGGCGATGGCGCCAAGGTTGATATGCAGCGCCGCTAGGGAGTGATGGGAGAACCGGTTAGGCGCCACGGCCGGGCTGCCAAACCTATCGCGCGCCACCGTCAGGGTCCGGCCACGGAACTGGCCTACGAGGATGCTCCACGGCGCATCGCCGGCGACCATCACGACGCCTTCGATCTGCCTATCGACACGATCGCGCACGATCGCGGCGCCTTCCGCCACGGTTAAGCCGAACCGCACCAGATGGCCCAGCACGGCCATCCGCACGATATCGACGGGGGCGACGCGCAGCCAGGCGCCGGCCGTGCGCCGTGGCACAAGCAGATGGAGCGCGTCTCTCTTAAGCCAGCCGCGCATACAGTCGGGCGACACGCCGGCCGCGAAGGCGGCCACCGAGATCGTGACGGGCGCGGGCGCTTGTATATCCAAAGTAATGACGTGGCCGGGCATGGGCGTTCCTCTACCCACAGAGGATACGCGACGGCTCAATATGGCCGCTAGACCTATTTCGGCCATCATACGTTTAATCTTTATTGAAACGTATAGTGTAGCCGCAAAGGCTACACTTGGACGGTGTATCCGGCGCGGATACAAGGCTCGTCCTATCGGGATCGTTACTTGCCGGGAGTGACGCTGATCGGCCACGCATAGCCGGCCGGCGAACACCGGCGAGCGGACGCCGCGTTGCTGCGCGGCGCCCGCTCTAACCCACACGGGAGATACACCCATGCAGGCTATCAATAACCTACGGCTACACGTGCTTGATGCCTATGACGCCGTCCTAGCCGCGCTACGGCCACGGCGCACCGCGGAGCTGGCGGCGTTACGGCCCCGTATCCTGGAACGCGGCTTTGCGTGGCGCCGGGCCTGGCTGGCCCGCGCAGGCGTGCGTAGCCTTCAAGATCTAAACCGCGCGCAGCTTGCGGAACTGCGGGCCGAACTAAGCTAAGCGGCCAGGTTTACGGCGCGCGCGATTCGCTTTTCTTGCTGTCGCGCGCGCCGTCGTTGCCAATTGCCGCTTAGCATCTACAAACCCAGCAAACGTCTGGCATTTTGGCTTTTTGCACGTTTGTGACCGGCGTGGTAATCGCCCCTCTCAGCCCCGAGCTATTTCCTAGACGTGCGTTCCTAGGCCGTTGCAGGGCGCGCGCGCCCCCGCGTCACATACGCCGGCGCACCGGCCTAGAGGTCCGCGTGCTCGCCGTAATCAGGCTCGAACGTTGACGCCTCAGCCACCGTATCGGTGCAGCTCGCGCAAATCCGATGACCAGCCCATTCGCTAGCGAATGTTCTGGAGCAGTGCAGGCACGTTCGCGGCCTGGCGCGAGCTGCCCACCGTTGCGCCTCGAGCCGCGCATCCTCCTGATTGCACAACACCTGGTAGCGCGCAGCAACCGCGGCATGTCCGCGGCCGGTGCCGAGCAGGCCAACTATATCGTTATACGTAAAGCCTGCTCGCCGCGCCTCCATGATCTCGGAGTCTTCGGCAAGACTGAACCGGGTTCCGCCAAACGTTGCGGGGTTGCTCGTGCTGTCCAGGGGCATGACGCATTATCTCTGAATCCGCCACACCCGCGCTAGGCCATTATATCAATCCTTCAGCAACGTTTCTTCCATCTTGGTTGCCGGGTGGAACAGCGGAACAGCCCTTAAGGGTGGCTGTTCCGGCTGTTCCGCTGTTCCGTGGAACAAAACCCACCGCTGTTCCGCGCTGTTCCAGGCTGTTCCCGCTTGTTCCAAGGCTGTTCCGCCGGTTTGAGCGAAGCACACCACCCGCGGCCGTTATTGCCCGCTTGTCGAGTAGCTTTTGCAGTATCTGGCGCGCGACTTTCCGCCTGTTCGCGGCGCTTTCCGATGCGACTAAACCCGTTTGCTCACAGGCATCGAACCACACCGCATCGCTCACGCCCTCGCCAACGTCGATATCGTTCAGGATATCAAGCGCGCGCTGTTCGCGCGGCGAGAGCACCGGCATCTTCGGTCCAGCCGGTGCGGCTAGTTCGGCGGCAACTGGAGCCGTGATCTCGTCGCCGTCCTCATCCTGGCCGATCGTGTGTGCGTCGGATCGGAACGTTATCTCGCGATCGCACGAACCGTTGCGGTTCTTCGTAAGCTTGCCACGGACAATGCGATTGTCGTCCAGAGGCGAAAGTGAGAGACACATGTCTAGCGTGCCGTTCAACGCCGAATGACCGCGCGGCGTGCCATCACCGTTTTTCGCCGTGTGATGGATCAGCAACACCGCTGCACCGGTTGCCGCTATGCGGCGTGCCGTTGCTACGACCGCGCCCATGCCAGCCGAGTCGTTTTCATCTATGCCAGCCCAAGCCGCGCCAACGGTATCAATCACCACAAGCGCCGATTGCTCGATTCGAACGACTTCTAGCAGCTCGGCCGCCGCATCCGCGTCCAGCAGGTTCCCGCAATCCACGAGCGCGAAGCCCGGCGCATCGGCGTGAAGACGTTTCAGAGCGTGCACGCGCTGGCGCATGCCGCTGAAATCTTCGGCCGCGGCATACAGCACGTTGCCGGGTTTGGTCCGCATTCCGAACACGGCGCGACCTTGCGCCACCGCATAGGCCAGGAACGGCGCCAGCGTCGATTTGCCCGCGCCTGGCGCACCCACGATCGCGCCCACATCGCCGGGTGCGATCAGATGCTTAACGATATACCCGCGGCGCGGACCTGTTTCGCAGTCCGCCGGCCGCAGTAGCCGGTCCAGCATACGCAGGCGAGCCGGCACGGGCGCAGGTGGTTCAGGCGCCACAGCGACGTGTGCGAAGTCATCGGCCGCGGCGGCTATCCGCTCGCCGGTCGTATCTGCGCCGAGCCTATATGCAACGGCGAGTAGCGACTGCCACCCGGCCAACGGCGCGGTGCGGGTAGCGAAGTCGGCAGACCATTTTTCTGACTCGGCGTCATACCCGGGAGAACCCGGCCAACGCGCGGCCCAGCCTATGGCCGCCTCGGCTATATCGTCCTCGCCGTCGCCGTCCAGCCCGTCAATGCAGCCTTTCGCGGCCAACATGACGGCCAGATAATCGTCGCGGCTTGCCTCAGCCGGGTTTGGTAGCCGGTCCAGCAACGCCACCGCGGCCTCGGCAGATGGGGGCGCGAGATCGGCGTTTGAGCGTTCCGGGTTGTCGGCGTGCCGCACGCGCGGCCCTCGAGCTGCGTCCGCCAGCCAAGCCGGCCACTCTGCGAGCACGCCGGGGTGCTGCACCGGGAAGCCAGCCGCGGCCCAGTCGATTACAAATCCGCCGGCCGAGCGAATATCCACACCGGGCGCCACTCGTCCGACGCTGCACCGCATGTCGGCCCGAGCGCGGAAATAAACGTGACCCCCCCCACTCCGAGTCGATACCCGGCGGCTGGCCGGCAATCGGTGTTCATTGGCAGCCAGCCAGTCTAAACCGCCGCCCTTTACGTCAATATCCAAGATGTCCCACCCGCTCGCCTCGCCGGTAGGCACGCCAACCAGGGCAGCGCCGGCCCATGCGGCGGGCGCATGATCTACCGTGGCGTCCAAATGGCCATGGCGCGTCAGCGGCGCCTTATCTGGCCCGCAGGCAAAGCTAGGCACACAGGCGTCAGCAAGCGCCTCGGCGGCCTGAAAGGGTGTCACGCCACGCTCCTGACGACCAGCGGGGCGACGGCGGCAATTCGCTCGGCCAGCTCGTCCACAAACCGGCCAGTGCGCATCATCATAAAGGTGCGCGGCGCGTCGGGACGGTTGAGGCCAGATCCGTGCACCGGATCGTCACTCGGGGCGCGCTCAAGAAATGCCCGGAACTGAACATGCCCGTCCGGGGTGCGGCAGAAAATTATGGCCTGATCCGTTCGGCCGTCCGGATGCTGCCGCGAGAGCATCACGCCTCGCACCGCTGCCCATATCTCCGCTGCGTATTGAGGCAGAAGCCCGAGCTGGCCGACCTAGAACATCGTTGCAACTTCCAGCACATCCGCCGCGTGCCAGGTCGTAGCCTTGCCGCGGCCATCGCCCCGGCGGCTCACCTTCTGCCGTTTTTGCCACTGCGCGAGGGTGTTGGGCTTCAACCCCGGCACGCACGCGAGTAGCTCGGTTGTGCCGCCGACCGGCGCCGTCCAATCAATTTGTGTCACCCTGACCTCCTTTTACGGATTCAGTATGACAGGTGTCATAACGTCTGCGCCACGAGAAAATCGCCGCCGATGACCTCAAATATTACGGCGCGCAGTTTATCAGCGGCGCCGTAACTCATTGACATCAATAAACGTAAAAGCGCGCCCGAAATTGGTTAACCCGTTGTTGGCACATGATTGTCTTGGGAATCATAATCCCTTGGTCGGGTGTTCAAGTCACCCCGTCGCTACCATCCAGGCCGGGCGGTCGGCGCCACCATTCAGCAAGGCCCATTCCCGGCAGCGATGTGCCTGCCGGGCGCTGCCAGAGGCATATGAGCGGAACGCGTGGTTCAGCGCGGAACGGCGGCACCGTGGATTCCTGGGGCGAAGACGCCCACGGCGAATGGGATGTTCGAGCAGGAGGCTGTTTCGAGCGCGTCATGCTTGCACCATCGCCAGCCAGGTGAGCGGGGGGTGGTACTCGTCACAACGTGGCGATGCCAGGGTTGGGTTCAGGACACCATCGCCGTGCAATCGCTGGCCGGTCCACATCGGGCAAAAAGACTTTGCTCTTGAAACGCGACTCCGAACTTCCTCGTTGCCAACAGGCTTTACGATCAATTGCTATAGAAGCAAGTTCTCGAAAATCGTCAGAACCCTTCGCTTTCCGCATGCGTAGTCTGCGTGTTTGCCCAGGAACACGAACGCTGTGATGCAGAAGACGGAGCTTTCGGTCCTTTTCTCATAGAGAACTGCTTTTCTTAAGTTAATTACAAGGCGGTCTGATAACGCGGCGTGACCACGTGTCGCGCACGCCACCGTGATAGATCTTACAACGGACAAAAGCACTGCTGCGAAGCCGATACTTCCGAACCGTCTCTCACTTTACTGTCACAGGCACGTAAGTCGTAAAACTGCGAAGGTTTCGGCCGTTGCTGCTACCGGCAACTTCTCAGAGATGCGTCATGTATCCAGTCTTCATTCTTGCAACAACTACGTTTGTGCTTCTTCTACTTTTCCTTGGCTGGAATCTTCTCTCCGTGCGCCGGCACCGGTTCAATCGGGACAGGACCGGTCCAGGCGGCTCGAACGATCCGTTCTCAGGCAAGACGGAAGGTCTGCGTAATCCCGATGAGATAAGAGCGTCCCTTGATGCGGCGCTACAGACGCCGCCGCCAGTAGCAAACACGATCAATCCAGCCCTACAGGCATCGAGACACGTCTAGCCTGACGCGTCATCCGACGTCGCAGAGATGTCGGGCTACGGCCTCCTGAACATGCGCGTAACCCGAGGGTGGCCCGCGGTTCAGGACGGGGCCGAGGCCGCCAGCCGTGCAAGGAGCGCCTCCATCGACGAGACGCGCCACGAGCGGGGCATGCCGTCCTCGGCCATCAACGGTCAGGCCGGCTGGCTTACGATGCGCTCAGGCGGCTGACATCCCTGCGCCGCAGCTGAGGAGGAGTTCAGGACCGGCCGATCTCGCGGGAGCCAAGCGGACGATGCGGCGTTGCAGCGCTAAGTACTCCCCGGGAACACGCCATGAGCCGCATCCTCCTCGTAGAAGACCATCAGGAAATCTGGGATTTCCTGTCCCGCCGCCTGCAGCGCCGCGGCCACGAGGTGTCGGTCGCCACCGATGGCCAGCAAGGCCTGGACCGGGCGCTGTCCGACAACCCGGAGATCATATTGCTGGACATGAACCTGCCCGTCATGGACGGCTGGACGGTGGCCGGCCGGCTCAAGGAGAGCAGCCAGACCGCGCACACGCCGATCATCGCGCTGACCGCCCATGCCATGTCGGGCGACAGGGAAAAGGCGATCGCGGCAGGCTGCGACGACTACCATCCCAAGCCGGTCGATTTCTCCCGGCTGCTCGAACAGATCGAGGCGCTTGTCGGCCACGGCGCGGAGGCCGCGCCGACCTGAGACCGGTCGGCCGTTCAACGCAGGCAACGCCTCTCTTTTGAGGAGACGCGGGCTTGCACCTCCGCCGGCGCGCCTCGCAGCGACGATTGCGGCGACGTTCCCGCGCCAGCGGAGATGATAGCTCTCTGCTTCCTATCGAGAAGAGAGCCTGTCTCCCTCCTGTCAGCCCGCCTCGCCAGCCGACGCATCCGGCTCCAGTTCGAACAGGAGCAGGGAGCGTCCCGTGACACCGTATTGCGCGTCGAAATCGAACCGCGACGTTTCGTGGCCGTCCGGACGGTTGGTATCGAGCAGCAGCATCCATCCCGTGCCGCCGGGCACCGTGGGCAGTGTGAACCCCACAAGATCATGGTGTGCGTTCAGGATAAGCAACAGCGTGCGATCGATGCCGCGTTTGGGTATGCCCGAGGGCTGTGCACGGCCGTCCAGCACCATGCCGAAGCAGCGCGCGCCGGCGTCGTCCCAGTTCTCCTGCGTCATCTCCACCCCGGCCGCGGTCAGCCAGGTCAGCTCCTTGATGTCCAGCGCCTCGTTGTAGGTGCCGGTGAGGAACCGCTCGCGCCGCAGGATGGGAAACGTGCGGCGTATGCGCATTACGTCGCCGACAAAGGCGATGAGCGATTTCGCATCCTCGTCGTGATCCCAGTCCAGCCAGGAAATCTCGTTGTCCTGGCAGTAGGCGTTGTTGTTGCCGCCCTGGCTGCGGCCGAACTCGTCACCGGCGACGATCATCGGCAGGCCCTGGCTCAGCAGCAGTGTCGCCAGCATGTTGCGCTTCTGGCGCCAGCGCAGCGCGTTTATCTCCGAATCGTCCGTAGGACCCTCGGCGCCGTGGTTCCAGCTGTGGTTGTTGTCGGTGCCGTCGCGATTCTCTTCGCCGTTGGCCTCGTTATGCTTGTCGTTGTAGGCCACGGTGTCGTGCAGGGTGAAACCGTCATGCGCGGTGAGGAAATTCACGCTCGACGACGGACGGCGTCCGCCCCAGTTGAACTTGTCCGCAGACCCGGTCAGGCGTGTGGCCATCTCCGGCAGCATGGCGTCGTCGCCCTTCCAGTAGGATCGCACCACGTCGCGATAGCGGTCGTTCCACTCGGCCCAGCCTGGCGGGAAGGCGCCGACCTGGTAGCCGCCGGGGCCGCAATCCCACGGCTCGGCGATCAGCTTGACCTGGCTGAGCACGGGATCCTGGCCCACCGCGCGCAGGAAGCCGCTCTGCTGGTCGAAGCCGTAGGGTTCGCGCGCCAGGATGGTGCCAAGGTCGAAACGGAAGCCGTCGACATGCATCTCCTCGGTCCAGTAACGCAGGCTGTCGGTGACCATCTGGATGACGCGCGGGTGGCTGAGGTTGACGGTGTTCCCGGTGCCTGTGTCGTTGATGTAGTAGCGCTTGTCGTCAGGCATCAGGCGGTAGTAGCTGGCGTTGTCCAGCCCCTTGAAGCACAGCGTGGCGCCGCGCTCGTTGCCCTCTGCGGTGTGGTTGTACACCACGTCGAGTATCACCTCGAAATTGGCCTCGTGCAGGCGCGCCACCATTTCCTTGAACTCGGAAAACGCGAAATCCGGCACGCTGGCGTAGCGTCGCGCCGGCGCGAAGAAACCGATCGTGTTGTAGCCCCAGTAGTTCGTCAGCTTCTTGTCGAGAAGGTAGTCGTCGTCGAGGAACGTATGGACCGGCAGCAGCTCGATCGCGGTGGCGCCGATCGATTTCAGGTGGCGCAGCACGGCCGGATCGGTCAGGCCGCGGAAGGTGCCGCGCAAGGCCTCCGGCACGTCGGGGTGGCGTTGCGTCATGCCGCGCACATGGGCCTCGTAGATCATCGTGCGGTCGAAGCCGGTGTTCGGCGGGCGATCGCCGCCCCAGGTGAACGCGCCGTCGATCACCCGCGACTTCATCATGAACGGCGCGCTGTCGCGGTCGTCGAACGTCAGGTCGTCGGCGGTCTCCATCTGGTAGCCGAACAAAGCGGGGTTCCACTCCAGCTGGCCCACCAGGGATTTCGCGTAAGGGTCGAGTAGCAGCTTGTTCGGGTTGAAGCGATGGCCGGCGGTAGGCTCGTACGGACCGTGCGCGCGGTAGCCGTAGATCTGGCCGGGGCGGGCGTCCGGCAGGAAGCCGTGGAACACCTCGTTGGTGTATTCCGGGAGGTCGATGCGATCGAGCTCGCGGTCGCCCGAATCGTCGAACAGGCAGAGTTCCATGCGCGTGGCGTTGGCCGAGAACACGGCGAAGTTCACGCCGGTGCCGGTCCAGGTGGCGCCCCGCGGGGTGGGGCGGCCTTCGCGAAGTCGTATGCTGGTCTTGACGTTCGGCAAGTGAGGGTCCCCGGAGATGATGTGGCTGGCGAGAGGCACGCGACGCGAGACGCGCCGGCTGACGGTCGCGCGCGCCCCGGTCCCCTGTTGCCTGGCGGCAGGTGAACGAACCACCCGACTGCCCGTTCCGCAGGGCACACGGCGTATTTCGCGCGGCGGGTGCCGCAGGCAACACCGCGGCGTTCCAGCGTCGAGGGCGCAGAAGTTTCTGCTGCGCCCTGCAAGACACCCGCGCGCGGGCGCCGGACCTCAGCTTGCTTTGCCGTCCGTCAAAGCCGCTCCCACGGTGCCGTTCGCCAGTGACATCGCCATCAGCATGTCGACGATCCCGCCGGCACCCTTCTCGCCACCGCCCATCACGAATTGCGGCACCAGCGGCTGGCTCGCGTGCTGCATCGCGTCCGCCGCGATCTGTGCGACCATCTTGCGCAACGCCACGTCCGGGCCGCCGAGCGCGTCGGCCTGCGCCTTGGTGGCGGACGCCTCCGCCTCGCCCACCGCGCGTATGCGGTCGGCTTCGGCCTGGCCGCTCACCCGGGTGCGTTCGGCTTCGGCCGCCGCGGTGATCTTGATGCCTTCCGCCTCGCGGCCGCGGCGCTGCAGCTGCGCCTCGCCTTCGTTCTGTGCGACCGAGATCGCCACCTTCGACGCGGTGAGCGCGGTCTGCTGCTGGGCGATCGCGCGCGCCTCGTTCAGCTCGCGTTCCTTGAGCGCGGCTTCCTGCTGGCTGGCGTAGGTGGCGGCCTGTTCGCGGGCCACCTGGCGTATGCGCAGCTGCTCGAAGACGGTGTCTATGTGCTTGTCGCCCACCATCGCGCGCGGGGTGCCGATCATCACCTCCATCACCTGCAGGCGGTATTTCTGGAAGCGCTGTTTCATCTCGCCCAGGGCCTTGGCCTGCAGCTCGGCGCGCTTGCCCACCAGCTCGATCAGCGTCATCTCCTGGGCGGCGTCCTTGAACCAGGCGCTCACCATCGGGTCCAGCGTCTGATCGACGAGTTTGCCGATTTCGGCGAATTGCTGGACCACGTAGGGCGCGTCGTCCTGGGCGATGTGCACCACGATCGAGAGCGGCAGGATCGGCTCGAACGCGTCCCGCGTGATCAGGCGTATCTCGGACAGGTTCTGGTCGAAATTGTGCATGTCCGTGGTCGAGTTCTCTATCCAGCGGAGCTGGAAGTTCGTCGTCGGCACCAGCTTCACGTCCTGGGCGAACGGGTTGATGGCGTATTTGCCCGGCTGCAGCGGCGTCTGCCACACGCCGCGCTGGCCGGGCGCCACCAGGCGGCCGTGGCGGTAGTCCTCGCCGGAGAGGTCGTCGCCCTTGGGGCCGGTGTAGCTGACGACGACGCCCACATTGCCTATGCCGATCTGCGTCTTGGCGGTCATCTCCACGGTCGCGAACAGGCGGTTGATGTAGTAGGTGCCTTCCACCAGGACCTGTTCCTGGCGGCCGCGGCGCCCGCCTGCGGCCAGGAAGCGCGGGATGTCCTGGAACGAGTTGTGGAACGCGGCCGGCTGGCGCGCGTCCGTGCCCACGGTGGGTGCGATGATCTCCTCGTGCTCCAAGGCGGGGCCGTCCTGAACTGTCACGACGGCCACGCGGTCACTGTCTATCACCACCGGGATGTAGCCCTGGCGCGACGTGATCAGCGCGTGCAGCTGGCTCGCCTTGTCGGCGTCGCCCAGCGCGATCTGGCTGACGCCCTCGTCGGTCAGCACCACGAAGAGGGCGGTGTTTATGGCGTAGGTGCCGGCGCGCAGGATGCGCCGCTGCGGCCCGCCCTGGCCGCCTTGGGCG
>CAHJWU010000097.1 GCA_903643085.1 Rhodospirillales bacterium | reverse complement strand
ACGGCTCTGCCGGCGCGCGACCACCGCGACCCCGCCTGCGTGCCGGTGGCGCGCGAGACGCCTATGGGCGTGTTCGCCGACCGCATACGCCCGGACGGCACGTTGCCGGCGCAGTTCAACGCGCTGACGGTGCGGTTGCCGATGCCCCGCCTGGCGGCCGCGATACTGCGCCGGGTGGACGGCGAGCGGACGCTGGCGCAGATCGCCGAGCCGTTTGCGGCGGGCGCGTTCGACCGCGCCTGGGACGAGACCTACCAGGCGCTGAACGGGCTGAACCGCTTGTTGCTGGCGTGAGCGTGTTCGTTCGCCCGCATGAACACTGCGAGTGCTGAAGGATAAACAAAGATATTGTATCAGCGTCAGGAACAAAGTTTTTTGCTTCTTTTTTCAAAAAAGAAGGCCTTGCTTGCTTGCGCACTCACTCCCGCCGAAACGTAGCAACCAGCACATCCCGATACGCCGGCGCGTTCGCCACCAGCGGCGCTATCGCGGTCACGCCGTGATACACCCGCCCGTCATCCACCAGCGCCGATTCCATTGGCGCCACCAGCGTGAAACTTCCCAGGAATTGCCGCTGCAGATCGTGTATCGACGTGATGCCGCTGGCCACGTTCTCGCGCCTTACGAGCATCACCAGCACCCAGTCCACGCCGTCCCGATGCAGGCCTTCCGGCGTTGGCTGACCCGATTCGCCCGGCTTTGCTTCTATGCGGAATTGGTGCGTCTCCACATGCCAGGCGGCCGGACGGATCGCCGCAAGCGTGGCCGCGTTGAAAACGGTGAAGCAGGTGCGCAGGATGGCACACATTGCCGGATGTTCGGCGACGGCCGGCCTGACCGGCTCGAACCACCGCGCCAGGCCGCCGTTCAGCGTGTTGTAATCCCGGCTCTGGTAATGCGGCTGGTGCGGTTTGCGCCTGATCGCCAGGGCATCGATAGAGAATGCCGCGTGGCGCCGCCGGCGGTAGCGCCCGCCATCGGCCATGTAGGTGTCCATGCCGAGGTCGTTCCAGCTTTCGGCAAACCCGTCCCAGTCCGCGAGCCCGGCCTGGGTCAGCCGCGCCGCGAAATCGTCGGCAGTGACGTGCGCGTAGCCGTGCTGGGCCAGTTCGGCTTCGACGTTCTGCATCGTTTGGTATCCCGAGAGGTGAGCGGGGCTTCTCCGAAGAGATGATACTGTGCCGCCACTTCCCTCTCTTGCGCCAGGCGGTCCGCCGCTGCCATTCGCGTGCTTGAATGAACGTGCTGCAATGAACGGGCGGCGAGACGTGTGCCGGCCCGAACCCGAACGACGCGCGCCACCTGCCGGCACCGCGTCCGCGGACGAGGCGCGGGCAGTCCCGCGCCTCGTCTACGTCGAGGGATGCCGCGGCCGCCTGCATCCGGCCGCTCTCGGACGGGCGCCTAGTTCTGGCTTTTCGTGGTGTACAGTTTCCCGAACACTGCCAGGTCGGACGTTCCATGCGAGTTTATCGAGTAGACATGCGTGACGTAGGTCGTGCCCGGCTGCAGGCCCTTCACCTGAACGATCGTGCCGCGGGTCACCGCTTCCTGCACGATTTTCGGATTTGCAGGCTGCGTCGTCAGGATGAAGTAGCCGGTGACGTTGGTGCCAGCCTGCCAGGACAGCACCGCACTCGTCTCTGACGGTATCACCTCTATTTTGTGAGGTGCCGTCGGCGGTTTGCCCTTGCTGAGGTTGGTGCTGAACAGGCTGAACACCAGGTCCGCGCCCTGCATCGATCCCCAGCCTGTCACGTTGTCGAAATCCGATCCTGCGGCATATCCGGCGATGCCGAGGTCACTTTGCCCGTTATTGCCTGTCAGGATGTCGTTATACCCGCCGAATATGCTGTGCGCTTCGGCGATCCTGTAATGGGTAGGGTTGAAGCTGCCGATCGGCCCGAAGCCGATACCTTTGCTGGCTTCGTTCATGATCGTGTAAAACCCGGCCCAGATCGGCGAGGCAAGGCTGGTTCCGCCCACTTGCAACCAGCCGCCGTTGGCGGCCGAGTAGACTGACGCTCCGGTCGTAGGATCTGCATCGGCGGCAAGATCGGGCACGTTCCGAAACGTGCCTGAGCCGCCGTTGGCCAGCGCCACTGACTGGAACACGCCCGGGTTCGGCTCGTAGAGCTGGTAGGCGGGAAGGGGCCAGAAGCTGCTGACGCCACCGCCCGACGCACCGAGGAACTCGTTCATCTTGCCCCAGGCGATCTCGACTTCGTAGGCGGATTTCGGACCGGTCGACAGCGTCGTGCCGCCCACCCCCGTCACGTCCGGTTGAGAGGCGGGATCGAGCACGTTGTAGCCGCTGAGCCCACCCTGCCCCTCAGCACCTTCGTCGCCGGAGCTTGCAAACACCGCCTGGCCCTGCGCCGTCATCTGCGTCAGCACACTGGCCTCCGCCTGCTGGGCGGCGGCTCCCTGCAGGCTCTCGGAATTGCCGTAGGATATGCTGATTGTCTGCGCCAGGTCGTCGTCGGCCATCGCGGACAGGGCATCCAGCAGTGCCACCTGGAAGGTGCCGGTGCCCTGTTCGTAGTCGATTATCTTGGCCAGCCGCGGGTTGATGCCGATGAGGGTCTCGATGTCGAGCACCGATTCGAGCTCGACGTCGGAGCTGTTGACCGAGCCGTCATAGCCGTCCACAGGCCTGACCACCACGGGCGTCGCCGGCAGGTGGTAACGTTGCGTGAAAGTCGTGACGTCGCTGCGCTTGAAGCCACCCTGTTCGAACACTGCCGCCACCTCGGAAGGCGCCTGCGGCAGCCCCAGATTCGGTATGTCGTAGGCGGCGCGGAAATCACCGGGGCTGTAGGCGCCGAGCACGCCGGTGCCGCCCGCGGTCCGCGGGCTGGCCGACGCGCGGCGGAACAGCGGCGCGAAGCGCTTCACGCTTGACAGGCCGATCACCGCGCTGACGCGCCCGGCCAGAGCCTGCGGCAGCGTGGGTGCGACCGACGGCGCAAAAGCGTCCTCGCCGGCAGCGGTGCGATACTGGGTCAGGCGGGTCGCAAACACCCGCTCGACCTGCGCCACGGTGCCGCTCACGCTCAAGGTCGTGCGGCTGGAAGTGACCGCGCCAGGCGTCAGGCCGTTCTCGCTCGCCCACTGCCGCAGCGCCTGGTAATCGGCCGCGTTCGCGCCGAACCGCGCGGCGAACCCGGCCGGCGTGAGGAAATGCCCGTAATCCTGAGCGCTGTGGTCCAGCACGCGGCGCGCGAACGCTTCGGCGCCGGCCTTGTCGGCTAGCGGCAGCGCCAGCACAAGACGCAGGGTGGCGGTGGCGTCCAGGTCGCCGACCCTCCTGCCGAGCTGCGCTTCCTGCGGCGTGGCGAACATGTCTTGAGCGTGCAGCGGCGTATTCAGGGCGGAGCAGACGGCAAGCGCAGCTAATGTGACCCGGGTAATTTGCATGATAAATCTCCAGCAGTGTCAGAGCAGCCTGGCCGCACGGGGGACGGCACGCCCGACCCGACGTCAGGAAACAGGCTCCTGATTGCAGAGACGGTCGGTGAGAGCGGTTATTCCCGGCGAACCGTAAAAATTGCCGATTTGCTGCGCCTGGCGGGAATTACCGCCGACACGAACCCGGCGTTGATCGCAAAACAATTTAGTCGCCGTGTGAAACGCTGCAGAACGGAGCGGGTCTGCGCGTCCAGACATTGCGGCGACATGCCGGAACAAAACGCCTGGATAAGCCGGCGACGATCGCGAAAGTTTGTGGGTCAGATGGTCGCCCGGGCAGACGTGCCGGTCCCGGTTCACCGGACGTTGCGCCGAAAGTCGCTTCGGTTACCGTAGCGAGTCGGCTGCCATTGCCTCAGGTCCGAATGCATCGGGCGAGTGCATGGCGGTGAGTTTGTAGCTGCCCGGAGAGAACACGAAATCGTAGCAATAGCCGCCCTGTATCAGGTCGTAGAAGAACTCGCTGCCGCCGATCACCGCAGGCACGCCAGGCATCGCCATCATCGTCGACTGCGCGAACTTCCACAGCACGCCGTCCTCGTCCCAGCCTTCGCTGTACACGGCAAGCCAGGTATCCTCGTCGAGATAGAACCGGCGCCGTGGTGCCACGTGATGCCGGCCGGGCGCCAGAACGCCTTCAACAACCCACACGCGATGCAGCTCATATCGCAGATCGTCCTGGTTGGCGTGCACGGGACCCATGGCCTGGCTGGCCGGGATCAGCGCCAGCCGGTTGTTGTTGTAAGGGACGAACATCTCCCGCTTGCCCAGCAGGCGGAACACGTATCGGTCCTGCCCGCCGAAAAACAGGTAGTAGTCGTCCATCGACTCGTAGCCGGAGGCGTTCGGGTCCGGCGTGTCGTACGAAAACGAGGGCGCGCGGCGCACCCTGTGCTCGCCCGGGTGGTTCAGCCAGGCGACGAAGGGCGACGCGGACACGTCGAGCGGCTGCCAGCCGATATAGCCCTGGCCAACGAGGGCTGGCGGCGCGTCCATCAGCCGCCGCGTCCGGTAATAGTATGGTCCCACTGATTCCGGCGTGGCACCCGGCGCATAATAAGGGAAATCGGTGATCTCGCTGTAGCCGGCGGTCAGTTCCGTCGTCCCGTCGCCTGGCGCCACGTAGGTGCGTATGTGGGCTTCGCGGGCGGCGCCCC
The DNA here is from genome assembly GCA_903643085.1 of Rhodospirillales bacterium. GTDB lineage: Bacteria > Pseudomonadota > Alphaproteobacteria > Acetobacterales > Acetobacteraceae > BOG-908. Next base: position 5,790 of record CAHJWU010000097.1, on the reverse strand, counting down.
AGAAGGCGAGCAGGTGGTTCCACATCGCCTCGGCGCCGTTGGCCGGGATCGGAAACGGAATGCCGCCGGCCGCCCCTGCCACGCCCTCGGCGATGCCGGACGGCGCCGCGTGCGCACGCACCGCGTTGCGGGCCACGGCCGCGTACACCGTTTGCGGGAAGCCCGCCGTGCGGCGGGTCGCGAAGACATGCATGCGGTAGTCGGGGTATCGTCGGAACAACGCCAGCGCGCCCTCGGGGAGGTTCGCGGCGTGGGCCCGCACGTTGGAGGCATCGATCGTGAACAGCTCCCGATCGCCGGCGAACGGGTCGGACCAGGGCAGGCCGCTGGCGGCGGGTGGGCCGACGAGGCCGCCCGTCCAGGGCGGGATGGTGCCGGCCTGGTTGCCGGCCCGCTCGGCGCCTATCGGGGTCAGCCGGCCCTGCAGGGCCGCGGCCTCGTCCGGCGTCACGGCGGCACGCGCGGTCCCGTCCGCCAGGGCCAGCGAGACGGTCGCCAGCAGAGGCAGGGTTACCGCAAGCGTGCGCCGGCTGTTCGTGCTCATCGCGGCGACATCGCATGCGTCGCCGTGGCGCGAAAGCCTGCTGGCGGCCGCGATGCTGTGCGGGATCGTCAGGACGGGCGCCGCCGCCGACCTGGGCACGCTGGACGGCTTCGATGTCAGGCTCGACACCGGGCTGCGCGTCTCGCTCGGCCTGCGCGTGGCGCCACGCGATGCCGCGCTGCTGGACGCAGTCAACGCCGACGACGGCGACCGTGCTTTCGGCCGGGGACCCGTCTTCGCGCGTGCCGACATTGCGACGACGCTCGACGTCACCGGAGGCGATCTGGGCCTCGAGGTAGGAGCCGATGGCTGGTATGACGCCGCCTATCACGGCCAGAACGCGAACCGCTCGCCTGCCACGTTCAACCCGGTGACCGTCGGCCATGACGCGTTTCCGGCCGATACGCGGCGGCTGATGGGCGGCACGATCGAGCTCGGACCGGCCTACCTGCGCGACAAATTCGACCTCGGCGGGCTGCCGGTCAGCCTCAGGCTCGGAAGGCAGACGCTGCTCTGGGGAGAGAGCCTGTTCTTCGCGCAGGACGGCATCGCCGGCGCGCAGGCCCCGGTGGACCTGATCAAGGCGGCGAGCCAGCCGTTGGCTCCCGCCAGTGAGCTCTACCTTCCGGTGGCGCAGGCCGATGTCAGGGTGCGGCTGCCCTGGGGCCTGTCGTTGGAGGCTTATGACCAGGGCGAGTGGCGGCGCGACCGCATTCCCGGCGTGGCCAGCTATTTCAGCACGAGTGACGTCCTGGACACCGGCGGCCAGCGCCTGTTCACCGCCGACGGCGGCGTTCTGTTCCGCGGCAGGGATCACACCCCGCCTGGCGCCGGGCCGGGCCAGTTCGGCGTGGCGCTGCGGCGCGACGGCGGCACGCTCGGGCTCGGCCTGTACGCCTTGCGCTACGACGCGAAGTCCCCGGCGATCGAGCTGGGTGCGGCCCCCGGCACCTACCGGCTGGCGTTCCCGCAAGGCATCGACCTGCTCGGCGCCAGCGTCAGCACGTATGCGGGCGACAACACGCTGGCGGGCGAGGTGTCGTTCCGGCGCAACCTGCCGCTGGTCAGCCGCTTCCAGCCGCTGGCGCCCGGCCCGCTTCCGGTCGCGGTTCCTGCGCCTGCGGTGGCACCACCTTTGCAACCTTTGCAAGCGGGATTTTCCACCGGGGAGACCCTGAACGGCCTCGTCTCCTACGAACGTCTGCTGCCGCCAGGCGGATTGTGGAACACCGCGCGTCTTCAGTTCGAAGCGGCAGCCACGGAGCTGCTCTGCGTGCAGACCAGCCCGGGCGACCGCCTGCCGGGAACCACCGGCTTCGCCCTGGCAATGCAAGCGGTTCTGACCCCGACCTGGTACAACGTCCGCCGTGACCTCAACCTTTCCCTGCTCGCCGGCTTCCGCCTCGGCGTGGCGGGCAAATCCAGCGTCGATGCCGGCCAGGACGCAGGCACGGGCAACATCACGCTCGGCGTCTCGGCCACTTACCGCGCGGTGTGGCAGATCGGCCTGTCCTACACGCGCTATGTCGGCTCCCCGGACCTGCAGCCTCTGGCTGACCGGGATTTCGCGATGCTCTCCCTCGGCCGCACGTTCTAGGTTCCGGCCATATCGGCCGCGCCGGCGAAGCGGATTGCAGGCGGGGAATAATACACCGCGCGTACGCGTCTTAGGCCAACGGAGCGCGCAAAGGGGTGGATGTGCATGCAAGCGTACTGGCGCCGCGCCGCGCGGCGGACGGAGATGCCCGGTCCGGGCGATCGGACGGGGGCGAATGAACGGGCGTGCCGGCCGGGCCATGGTGGCGCAGCTGCCGGCGCTGCGGCGCTATGCGCTCGGGCTGACCGGACAGGCCGCGGCCGCCGACGACCTCGTCCAGGACTGCATCGAACGCGCCCTGCGCCGCATCGACAGCCTGCAGGATGAAAGCAGGATCGGCGCCTGGCTGCGCACCATCCTGTTCAACGCTTTCATCGACGGGCGGCGGCAGCTTCGCAGCCGGGCCGAGTCCGTGGAGACCGAGTTGCTGGAGACCCTGCCTGACCCAGGTTCCAACGCGCAGACGCGGCACGAGCTGCAGCAGGTGCTGCGCGCAGCGTCCACACTCACCCCGCAGCATCGCCAGGTGCTGCTGCTGGTGGGCGTGGAAGGGCTGAGCTACCGCGAAGTCGCCGAGGAGATCGGTGTGCCCCTGGGGACAGTCATGTCGCGCCTGGCACGGGCACGCGATCAGCTGCGCAGCGTGCTGGAAGCCGGCGCGCCTCACGCCGGCGCGGCAGCACGATGAGCGGCACCCGGCCGGCGAGCGAAGAGGAGCTGCACGCCTATGTCGATGGTGCGCTCGACGCGGCGCGCCATCGTGAGATCGCCGACATCCTGCTTGCCGACGCGGCATTGGCGGCGAGGGTGGCGAACTACATGAGCGACCGGGACGCTCTGAGGCTGGCCGTGACGAGCCTGTCGGCAGGCCCGCTTCCGGCTGCGTGGGCCGCCCGGATCGAGGCGCTGACGGCGCCAAGGCGCCCGGCGGTCATGCGCCGCCGCTACGCGATCGCAGCCAGTCTGGCGCTGCTGGTCGGGGGAGGTGCCACCGCGTGGTGGTGGCCGGAAGGCGACACGATCCTCTCGGATGCCCTGGCCATCCGAAACGGCACTCCAGGCAAAGGCGAGGTTGTGACCGGTAGCTTGCTGGCCGACGCCGGCACGCGCGACGCGCGGCTGGTGTCAGCGCTAGGCCTGCCGGTGCGCGCACCCGACCTGCAGCGCTTCGGGTTCCAGCTTGCGGCCATGGAGCTGTTCGCGCACGCGGCGCAACTGCGCTATGCCGACCGCAAACACCGCGACCTCACCATATACGTCCGGCCTTCGGACGGCACGACCCGGTTTGACATGCTGCGTCGTGGCAGCCAACGCGTGTGCATTTGGCAGGACAACGTCGTGAGTGCGGTCATAGTGGCGCCTCTGTCGGCGGGCGAGATGATGCGTGTGGCAAGCAAGGCTTACGGAGATCTTGATTTATAACTGGATCTTTTTGGCAGCGTGCTCCTGCATCCGCTCGGCTGCCTGCACGTAGTCCAAAACCTGAAGCATCAAAGAACGGCCGCGTTGTATCCAGTAAGTCCGCGACAGCGGAGCAAAAGTTTTTTGGTTATTTTCAAAAAAGAACGGCTTGCCTTGCCTTCAACTCGTATTCCCCAAAGCCGCCGGCGGCGGCGACACCGCCAGTTGCCCCGAAGGCGCGGCCGCCGCGTCCCGCCGCGACCCGACCGGCACCGCCTCGTGCGCGATGTGGTTGAACACCGTCGTCACCGGCGTGGCGATGCGCAAGCCCTGCTCCTTGAAGCGTATCGTCAGCCGGCGGTTGAACTCGCGCTGCACCGCCCAGCGCCCCGAATCCGTGCAGACGATCTGCCCCACGATCGTCACCACGCCGGACTCGACGCGGTCCACGCCCCAGAGCTGGAAGTCGCTGCGCATCATCTCGGCGAAGCGGTCCTCGCCGCGCATCTCGCGCGCGATGCCCGACATAACTTCGCTGACATGGTCGCTGTCTTCCGCGATCGGCACCGCCACGCTGATCGCCGCGTTGCCGATGCCGCGGTTGACGTTCGTCACGGTCGAGACCGAGCTGAACGGGATGATGTGCACGCTGCCGTCGCCGGCGCGCAGCCGCATGGTGCGTATGGAGAGGTTCTCCACCGAGCCGGACAGGCCGGCCACCGTCACCCAGTCGCCCACCTGCATGGCGTTCTCCACCAGCAGGAAGATGCCGGTGATGAAATCCTGCACCAGTTTCTGGCTGCCGAAGCCGATGGCCACGCCCAGTATGCCGGCGCCGGCCAGCAGCGGCGCGATGTTCACGCCGATTTCGGACAGGGCGGTCAGGCCGAAGGTGGCGAGCAGCACCACCAGCAGCAGCGTGCGCAGGATCGGCAGCAGCGTGCGCAGCCTGGCGGAGCGGGCCAGCTGCGCCTGCTGCTGCAGCCGCGCCACGTGGCTGTCCATCCCGGCGTTCACCGCTTCCCACACAGCGAGCGCCAGGGCGGCCTCCACCACTATGGTCAGCGTGGCCGAGGCGAGCTTGCCGCCGAGCGCGCTGTGGTGGAACCAGTCGAGCGTATCGATCCCCCAGGCCTGCAGCAGCGCCAGCCCGGTCGCCAGCACGAGCGCGAAGGAGACCGACCGGCGCAGCAGCGGATGGTAGCGGTCCGCGCGCTTCTCCAGGCCGGGGAAGCGCGCGCGCGCGTCAGGCGAGACGCGCATCACCCGGTCCAGCGCGCCGAGCGCCACGATGCTGAGCAGGCGCGCGATCACCAGCACGCCGATGGTGGTCAGGAAGACGTGCCAGATGCGCACGTAGCCGTTGCGCACCTCGGCCGCCCAAACGAGCCAGAGCGCCGCGATGTAGAAGATCGCCGCCAGGTGCCAGATCGAGGCGAGCCGGTTGCGCACCCGCCCGCCCACGCCGGGGTTCGTCCGGTGCGAGCGTATGCGCGCCGCCACCGACTCCCGGCATTGCAGGATCATCACGATCACGCAGAGATGCACGATCAGGAACACCGCCTTGAGGAACGCGTCGTTGGCCGGGATGGGCAGGCCAAACAGCGCGCCGATCTGCGAGGCGCCGTAGCCGAAGGCTGCGATGGCGAAGATGCGCCGCACCCATACTACCGCGTAGGCCGCACCCTCGTCGCTGACATGGACCAGGCGGAGGTTCGGCACGCCAGGTGCGAAGAACATGCGCGTCAGCGAGGTGGCCAGGCGGCAGATCACGTAAGCGCCGATGGCGGCCTGCAGCACCGCCGACGTATGCGGCGTGGCGAACAGCGTGCCGGCGTAGCCCACGCCGATGAAGACGCCCAGCGGCAGCAGGTCCAGCACAAAGCACAGCAGCACGAAGGGCAGGCGCCGCAGCATGGCCAGCGTGCGGGCGAAGCGGCGCCGGCGCAACACATGCTCCACCGTCACGGCTTCGCGGTCCTCCGGCGCCACGCCTTCCAGCGACGTGCTGTCCAGCTCCTCCCTGGTGGGTGGCGGCGCGGGCGCCGCCTCGCCGGGTGCGTCCGCCGCCTGCACGGCCGCGTCCACCCTGGCCACCGCCGCGCGGCGCATCGCGCGAAATCGCGGGCTTGGGGAGCTTGGCAGCTTCCTCGGCAAAGCCTTCGGGCAGCGGCACGGGCTGGAGCTTGACGCCGGTCAGCCGTTCGATGCCACGAAGATAATTCTTTTCCTCGCCATCGACGAACGC
>CAHJWU010000096.1 GCA_903643085.1 Rhodospirillales bacterium | reverse complement strand
GCGAGGCCGATGCCGCGCCCCGCCCCCGTCACCAGGGCCCGCTTGCCGTCGAGCCGGAAACTCGGCGTCTTCGGCAGCGCCGCCGTGTTCACGCCGCCAGCGTCGCCGGGCTGGGCTCGACTGAGCCGGCATAGGGCACGTTGCGGCCGCCGTAACGGCGCACGCGTATGTTGGCCTGCTCGCCATGGCCGGCAAAACCCTCGAGCGCGCACAGCCGCGAGCAGTATTCGCCAACGAGCGTCGAGGCCTGGTCGGTCAGCACGCGCTGGTAGGTGCAGGTCTTGATGAACTTGCCGACCCACAGGCCGCCCGTGTAGCGCGCCGCCTTCTTGGTCGGCAGGGTGTGATTGGTGCCGATCACCTTGTCGCCGAACGCCACATTGGTGCGCGCGCCGAGAAACAGCGCTCCGTAATTGCTCATGTTGCGCAGGAAGTAATCGGGATCGGCGGTCATGACCTGGACGTGTTCGGAAGCGATCTCGTCGGCGACGCGTACCATCTCCTCGTCGTCCTCCACGACGATCACCTCGCCGTAAACCTGCCAGGCCTTGCGGGCGTAGTCGGCGGTCGGGAGTATCTCCAGCAGGCGCCCGATCTGCTCGATCGTCTCGCGCGCCAGCCTCTCGGAGGTGGTGAGGAGTATGGCCGGGCTGTCGGGGCCGTGCTCGGCCTGGCCCAGCAGGTCGGTGGCGGCGAGTTCGGCGTCGCAGCCGGCCTCGTCGGCGATCACCAGCGTTTCGGTCGGGCCCGCGAACAGGTCGATGCCGACGCGGCCGAACAGCTGGCGCTTGGCCTCAGCCACGAAGGCGTTGCCCGGACCTACCAGCATGTCCACAGGGGCGATCGTCTGCGTGCCGAGCGCCATGGCGCCCACCGCCTGGATGCCGCCGAGCGCGTAGATGGCGTCGGCGCCGGCCATCGCCTGGGCCGCGACGATGGCGCGTGCGGGCCGTCCCTGGAACGGCGGGGCGCAGGTTATCACCCGCTTCACGCCCGCGACCTTGGCGGTGATCACGCTCATATGCGCCGACGCCAGCAACGGGTATTTGCCCCCCGGCACGTAGCAGCCGGCGGCGTTGACGGGGAGGTTCTTGTGGCCGAGCACCACGCCCGGCATCGTCTCGACCTCGACATCTTTCAGGCTGTCGCGCTGGATGCGGGCGAAGTTGCGCACCTGCGCCTGGGCGAACTCGATGTCATGGCGTTCCTGCGCGGACAGCCCGTCCACGCAGAAATCGATCTCCGACTGGCTCAGCCGGTAATCCTCCCGGTCCCAGCCGTCGAACTTGACCGACATCTCGCGCAGGGCGTCGTCGCCGCGGGCCTCGATGTCGGCCAGCGCGGCCTCGACGATGTCACGCACTTTGCGGTCGGATTCGGCCTTGGCCTCGGTGGTCGCGCCGCGCTTGAGGTATCGCGCCATGTCTCATCTCCAGGATCGAGAGCCCGGCCAGGCCGGAGCTTACAGTTGCGGTGCGGCGTCGCCGCGGGGGTGACGCCGTCGTCAGGTCAGGTCTGGTCAGGTCTGGGGCGGCTGCGGCGCTGCGCGCGCGGGCAAGCCGATCGCAGCGTTCCAGATCAGGAACGTGGCCGCGCCGACGACGGAGACGCCGATCATCAGCCCGGCCACCTGCGACAGCGACCAGCCACGGGTGAACAGCACCCCCGGCAGCACCGCTGCGACGATGCTGCCGAAACGCCCGAAAGCGTAGGCGAAACCGGTTCCTGTGGAGCGGCTCGCCGCCGGAAAGGCCTGCGCCATTGCGCCGTAGATACCGGCCGAGCAGCCGAGCGCCATGAAGCCCTCCAGCCCCGCGCCGGCCTTCAGCAATGCCAGGTCGTGCGGCAGGAAAGAGAACAGCAGGATGGACAGGCTGGTGCCGATCATCGTGGCGACAGCAAGCGGCACGATGGGCCAGCGCCGTGCCAGCCAGCCGACCAGCAGCGCCCCCACGATGCCGAACGCATTCTGGAAGAGGCTCACACCTGCGGCCGTGGCCGGGCTGAAGCTCAGGTCGGCAACGATCTGCGGCAGCCAGCTCACGAAGAAGAAGATCGGCATCATCTGGGTGAAATTCAGCACGATCATCGCCAGCGTCGTCGCGCGCAGTTCACGGCCGAAGACGGTCGTCCTCACCGCAACGGCCGGGCCTGCGGGGCCGGAACCCGGGAAGGGGAGCACCGTGAGTTCAGGCTGGCCGAATCGCCGAAGCACGCGGTTGAGCGTGAGCAGGCTCCTGCCGTCGGACCGGCCGATCAGGTAATCGACCGATTCGGGCAGCAGGAAAGCGGACAGCGCCGTGATCGCCAGCGTAATCACCCCGCCAGAGACGAAGATGCTGCGCCAGCTGTGATCCCTCAGCAGCAAGGCCGCCGAAGCCGCCCCGAACAGGCCGCCAAGCGGCAGGCCGACAGAGATCACCGCAGCGGTCAGCGGCCGGTTACGCAGGTTCGCGCATTCGGTGGCCAGAGCCAGGGTGGCGCCAACCATGCCGCCTATGCCCACGCCCGCGGTCAGCCTTGTCAGCCCCAGCAGGACCGGTGTGGTCGAGACCGCCGAAAGCAGCATAGAGACCGAAACGACAAGCAGGCAGCCCAGTATGGTCGCCCGGCGTCCGGCCCGGTCCGCCAGGGGTGAGACGAACAGGGCGCCGAACCCCAGCCCGATCAGGTTGACCGCCAGGATCACGCCCAGCGCGCCATGCGTGAGCCGCCACTGCACTGCGAAGCTCGGCGCGGCGAAGCTCGCCGCCAGGATGTCGTAACCATCCGTGGCCGAGATCAGCAGCGTGACCGCCACCGCCACCCACTGCGCGGGACTCATCGGCGCCGCCAGCAGCACCGGCCTGGGATCGCGCTCGCGGATGGTCCCGGGCGAGGGACCATCGCCAGGGATCGCCGTCATGGCGGCGGCATCCGCTGCTTCGCCCGCCGTTGGCGCCGACGCCTTACGCATGGCTAGGTCACGCACCGGGCACCCACCGTGTCTCGTCGTCACGCACGATCCGGCCGATCGCTGGCCAGGGAAAATGCGGCGTGAACAAGGGCCAGCCGTTCTCCACGACGAAATCTATCAGCCACTTGCGTGTGGCTATCGCCACTGACGAATCGCAATCGAAAGCGAAACGCCAGTCGGGCTTTTGGAGGGAGACGGCGCGGTTGGCGGCGGCATCGGCGGTGTAGAACAGCGGTGCGCCGGCGCCTGTCTCGAACAGGAAGCCGACCTGGCCGGGCGTGTGGCCCGGCAGCCTTATGCTCCTGACACCCTCCGTGACGTTCTCGCCAGCCGCGAACGGCTCCAGGCGCCCGCTCGCGACGGCGAGAAACCGCCTGGCCGATTTGATGCAGTCAGCCTGTGCGAAGGGCGGCAGCAAGGTGCCGCCGAGATCGGGTTCGGGCTGTTCCCAGAACGCCAGCTCCTCACGGCTGACGTGATAGCGCGCATTCGGGAAGACGGCCTGGTCGTCCTCGTCAAACAAGCCGCCGATATGGTCGGGGTGGATGTGCGAGACGAGCACCGTCTCAACCTCGCCTGGCGCGATGCCGGCGGCCCTGAGGGAAGCGGCCGTAAAACCGGCGGTCAGGAGCGGCTTGCCGTCAAGGCCCAGGAGCTTGCCTATGCCGGCATCCACCAGCATGCCGCGTCCGCCTCGCGGCCTGACATGCAGGCAGGCGATCGTGATGTGGCGTATGTCCGGATGGTCGCCCTGCGACGACAGCAGGCTGCGCAGATCTTCGGTGGGAACTTCCGGCGCGAGCGGCCGGGTCGGTCCGGTGACGAAGCCGTCCTTCAGGGCGGTGCAGTCGAGCGAGCCCAAAGAGAGGCGGAAGAAACGCTCCTCGTCCTGAACGGGCGCCGCAGCCGTATCCGCCAGTCCGGCGCCGCTCACCGGCGCGCCTCTCGGGGGCCGCGACTCATGCCTCGGTCAGCCATTGCTGCTCCTGCGCCCGCAACGCCGCCACCGTCTCCGGGCGGTCGATCCCGGGCAGGTCGTCGCGCACGTCGAAGCCGGCCCGCTTCATGCTGTAACCGATCGATCGATAGGATTTGCGCAGCGCCTTGAACACAGTCTGGTCGATCAACGGCACCCGGCCGGGATCGAGCGGTATAAGGACGTCGCTGACGTAATAGGCGCGCAGGCCGGCGATGAGCCAGCCCTCATCCGCCCGGAGCGCCCGCCACAGGAGGCGGGTGTGGCTGACGATCTCTATCTCCACGCCGTCGAGCTCGGTCAGGCCATGGATGCTGCAACCGGTGTCGGCGAGGGCGCGGCCGCCGTTCAGCGTGACCACGGCGGGGCTCATGGAATGGAAGGTGTAGACCGAACCCCCCGCGATCGCGTTGCTGCGCGCGACGAAATCCTTGCCGGAGCCCTGGAACCACGACACCTCCACGCGGGACTGGGGGTGGTAGCAGGCTGCCATGGCGTCCCAGTGTCCGGCATCGCGCGCCGTGCGCTCCCGCTGGATCAGGCTGTCTATGGCGTAACGCTGCAGCTGGTCCTGATCACTCATGGCATTGCTCTCGATCGTTCCGGCGACAAAGCAGGGTTCATCACGCGGAGCACGCTCGCAGGCGTGCGGCAGGCAGCGCCCGATGCGGCCATCACTCGGCGACGAAATCGATGTGGCTGAGTTGGCCGTCGAACAGGGCGGCCGCCGCCTCCACCCTGGGGCGCAAACTCTTGCGCTCGGCCGAACTCATCATCGCCTCCCTGGCGCGCACATCCGCGAACTCCACCACCACCTGGCAATGTATTCCGGGCGCCCCCTCGTCACGCTGCTCGGGCCACAGCGACCTGACGGCGGCCACGCCGGGAAAACGCCGCATGGCCGGGACCAACTCGCCCGCGACCATCGCGCGGAAGCGTTCGTCCTGGCCTTCGGCGGGGCGGCCGACCCAGTAGGCAGTGCGTATCAGCATCCCTGGGTCGCCCCGTTACCGGCGCCCCTGCCACGGCTCTGACGGCCGGCCGGATGGCAGCATTGCGTTTGCTGCCGGCGATATGTCGCAGCGGTCAATGTAGCGGGCTGTCTGAGGGATGGCGGGGGCTGCTGGCCGGCCGCACCTTGAGGGCGTTCTCATCGCCGCCCGCCTTGTAGCGCGCCAGCAGGTCCTCGGGATCGAAATCGACCCCTAGCGGGTTCTCAGCAAACGCCGTCGTCAGAAAGAACTCGCCCGCTTCGTCGACCGTGTCGCAATTATCGATCTGGAATTCGATCTGATTGGCGTCCGGATCGGCATAGTACATAGACGTGGTCGGGCCATGATTGACGCACCACACCGGCAACACGTCGTGCGATTTCAGCCGCTCGTAGTTGGCCAGCAGTGCGCCCAGCGACTCGTAGGTGAATGCCACATGGTGGACGCCCGCGGCGCCGTGATTCTGCGGCTGCAGGTCGGGCGTGTTGATCAGCGCGATCCTGTGATGCTCGTCGTCATAGGCCAGAAACGCAATCCCCTCGTTCTCGAACGCGGGCGTCGCGTTCAGCACGAGCTTGTACCACCGCACCAACTCGGCATATTTCGAGGTGCGGAACACCACATGCGCCAGCTTGATCGGCGACGCGACTGTTGAGGCTGTGTGGACGGCGCCCTGCGCGGCCACGGGCTCAATAACGGACATGATGAACTCCCTCTACCAACGTTCTGTGACGCCTTTTGTCATTTGCATACTCAATTATGGCTGCGGCCGCAAGGGCGGCGTGCGCCGGTCCGGCAACCGATCGAGAACGCAAGCAGTCGTTTTGAAAGGTCGGAAGCGAACGTCCCGCCTCTCATCCTCCTGCCGCCGGACGTCATCCCGGCAGATCCAGCTTGAACAGCCTGAGTGCGTTCTCCCGTCCGATCCTGGCACGGTCCTGCTCGGCCATATCGGCGCTGTCGAACCAGCGTGCGGCGTGGTCGACGTTCTCGAACGGCCAGTCGGTGGAGAACATGATCCGGTCCACGCCGATCTCGGCGATCGCGTCGACCAGCGTCGACGTCCGGAAGTTGCCCGACGTGGTCAGGTGAAAGTTCTCGCGGAAATAGTCGCCGATCTGGCGTTTGGCCTTGTAGCTCGGCGGCAGGTTCATCCAGGCGTTGCGGTTGTCTACGCGCCACATGCTGAAGGGCAGACCCTCGCCCATATGTCCCAGGATGATTTGCAACGCGGGACAATCGTCGAACAGGCCGGAACCCGTCAGCCGTAGCGCATGTACCGCCGTCTCCTGGCCGAACGCCCAAGTAGGGCCGAGCAGCCACTCATGTCCCTGGAAGATGCGTGCGTGGCTGAGCAACGGATTGCGCGGGTGCAGGTAGAAGGGAACGCCGAGCGCCTCCACTTCGCGCCAGAACGGACGGTAGGCCGGCTCGTCGTAGTAGGTGGTGGTGTCGGCATCGCCGACCTGGCTGAAGCCGTTCACGAGCGCACCCACGAAGCCCAGCTCGCGCACGCAACGACGCAGCTCCTCGGCGGCGTGGCCGGGGTCCTGCAGCGGCAGGGCGGCGAACCCCCTGAAGCGGTCAGGCCGCTTGGCGATTTCCGCCGCGAGGTAGTCGTTGGTGCGCCGGGCGAGATCGCGCGCCGCTGTCGGGTCGGCCACGGCCTGCACCGTCGGCGCGTTCAGCGACAGGATCATCAGCTCGACGCCGTTGGCATCCATCTCGCGCAACCGGCGGTCCTGGATGTCGATCAGCCGCGCCCGCAGCTCGCCCCAGACGGTATCAGGGAAAAACCCTTTCGAGTCGGCAAGCGTCTCCTCGACTGCGAAGTGCTCTTCGAGCGCAATCTTGCCTTGCATGCAGACCTTTCAGAAGCGTGGGAAGGCGGCGGGCGCGCGCCTGCCTCAGTACTGGCCTTTCGGCTCCAGCCCCAGAGCGTGTTGGCCGTACATGGTGGAGACAGCATCCCAGTTTGTGCTGATGTGCACACCGGCGGCATGGATGTCGCGCCAGAAGCGCTGCAGCGGGCGCTCCAGCGCCAGCGCGTTGCCGCCCGAGCCGTAGAACAGCAGGTCCACCGCCTGGACCAGAAGCTTGACCGCGAAGGCGTGGGTGCGGCGGTTGCGCAGGCGTATGTCCATCGTGACAGGCTGGCCCGCTTCGGCGAGGCGCTGCGTCTCGCCGAGGTCGCGCATCAGGACAGTGCGTGCCGCGTCGATGTTGGCGGAGGCTTCCGCAACGCGCATCTGCACGGTGGCGAACTCGGCCATGCGGTTGTTGGCGCCGGCGACCGCGCCGCGTGTCGCACGCGTGCTCGTGGAGGCGAGATAAAGGTCGAGCGCCCCTTCCGCCATGCCGAGCGCCGGTGCCACAAGGCAGGTGGGCACGCAGGCCATGAAGGGGATGCGGTAGAGCGAATTGGTGTTGGTGACCGTGCCGGGGGCGGCGCCGGAACCGCCGGTGGCGAAACTCATCACCCGGTGGGCAGGCACGAACACGTCGTCCAGAGCCACCGTGCGACTGCCGGTGCCGGCCAGCCCCGCCGTGTGCCAGGTGTCGGCGTCGATGGCGTAATCGGCCTTGGGCACCAGGAAGAAGCCGGGCGTCGGCGGCGAGGCACCGTCCGCGGCGGGGAACACGGCGCCAAGCAGCAGCCAGTCCGAGGTGTCGCAACCAGAGGCGAAACTCCAGGCGCCTGACATGCGGAAACCGCCGTCAACGGGAGAGGCCTTGCCGGAGGGCGCGTAGGAGCCGGCAGCGAACGCGTCCCGGTTGTCGCCCCAGACCTCTTCCTGAGCCTGCACGGGAAACAGGCCAATCAGCCATTGGTGGACGGCGCAGACGCTGAACACCCAGCCGGTCGATCCGTCGCCTTTGGCGATGCGCGAGACAACATCGGCGAACACATCGAAACCCGCCTCGTAGCCGCCGAATGCCCGCGGCTGCAGCACGCGGTACAGGCCCGCCTCGCGGAAACGCTCGATCACGTCCTGCGGCACGCGGCGGCCCGCCTCCGTGCGGCCGGCGTTCTCGCGCGCCACGGCACCCATCTCGTCGGCGGTCGCCAACAGGAACGCGGCGGGGTCGCGATCTACCATCCTCAACACGTTCTTCATGGCGTCCACTCCTGGTGCCGAATGCCCGGGCAGACCATCGCTTGCATTCGCAAACGAGTCAAGGGCGGGCTGAGTCGGCCTGTTCTTCGGGGGAGAGCGGGCGGACCTCGTCCAGTGCGATGAGGTTGCTGTAGACGGCTCTCAGCAGCAGCTTGAGGCGCCGCACATCCGCCGGGCTCACGCCGTGCAGGGCGGCGCGCTCGTGGCGTTCCACCGCCGGCAGCAGACGGTCCACCACGGCGCGGCCTTCCGGCGTGAGGCTGATGTTGATGGAACGCCAGTTCACGCCGGACGGCTGGCGATAGACAAGTTTGCGCTCGCCCAGCGTGGCCACCTGGCGCGACAGGGTGGAGATCTCCACGCTGGTCAGCTCGCTCAGGCCGCTCAGCGTCTGCTCTCCGTTGCCCCAGAGCACCGCCAGCACCCGCCACATGGGCAGGGTCATGCCGACAGCCTTCAGCTCCAGGGTGAACGCGTCACCAACCGCGGCACCCGCCCGGTTCAGCAGGAACGCGAGCGACTCGTTGAGGGCGTACATGCGGGTGGCTGCTCCTGTAGTTCCAGACGCGTGCCGCGCTCGGCGGCGGGAGTATGCTCGACTCGAACCTATCGTTGGCATTTGCAAGCACCCGACAACCGCGCCGGCGGCACGGCAAGCCCCGCTTGACACACTTGCAGTTGCAAACGAACATTGACGTCTTAAACGGGGAGAGCCGACATGGTCCAGGCAGGCGCTTCGTTCCGCGACGCCATGCGTCGTCTCGCGGCCACCGTAACCATAATCTCGGCGCGCGGCGCTGGCCGCCGGCACGGCATCACCGCCACCGCGGTGACCTCGGTGTCGATGGACCCTCCGTCGCTCCTGGTCTGCGTGAACCGGTCGGGCTCCCTGCACGGCCTTCTCTCCGAGAGCGGGCGCTTTTGCGTCAACCTGCTGCGGAGCGAGCAGGCGGCCCTGTCCGACGCGTTCTCCGGCAAGCTTTCCCCGGAGGAGCGCTTCCAGCACGGGGCCTGGAAGGAAGACGGCGAGGGCTTGCCGTTCCTGGCGGACGGCCAGGCCAGCATCTTCTGCGGCCGCCGGGACATCATCCAGTATGGCTCGCACTCTATTTTCATCGGCGAGGTGGAGTCCGTATTGCTGGCCGACGAGGTCTCGCCGCTGATCTACAGCAACGGCGCCTACGGCCGCTGTTTGCCTCTGGAGCTCGCGATGTGATGAAGCAGGCAGGCCAGGCAACCCGCACGGCGACCCTGCAAGCCTGTGGCCCGTGCGCTGTCCGAGCGTCCTGACGCTCCCCGAGATGCCCGGCTGCCGCATGAGGCTGGTCGACACGGAGTTTCGGTCCGGGTGACGCCTGCTTGCTGCCGTGTCGCGGCCGGCATGACGGCAGACGCCCGCCGCCGATTGACGCCATTTGCGTTTGCAAATATGGGTGGACAGAGACGAGGGCGACGCAGAACGCCGCAGCCGCCGGGTCGTTACCCGGCGCGAACAAGCAGAATGGGAAGCGTTGCGGATGCGTGATCTCGGCGTTGCGAGGCACTGGATTGATGGCGAGTGGGTCGCGGTCGGCGACCTTGTCGACAGCATCGATCCGGCGACCGGCGATATGGTTGGCCGCCTGCACGATGCGCCCGTATCCGTGGCGCAGGCCGCGATCGACGCGGCGCGGCTCGCCTTCGGCCGGGACGGCTGGCGCACGGACGCTTTCCTGCGTGCCACCGCCCTCTCGCATCTGGCGGACGCCTTCCACGTGCGCCTGACCGACGTGATCGAGACGCTATGCCGCGAGAACGGCAAGGTGCGCGGCGAGGCCACGTTCGAGGCCTCCCTGATCCCAAGGGCGTTCCGTTTCGCCGCCGGCCTGGCGATGCACAATTTCGGCCGGGTCACCGAGACGCGGCCGGGCCAGCAATCCATGTCGATACGCGAACCTGTGGGTGTGGCCGGGCTGATCATCCCGTGGAACTCGCCCGCTTACCTGTGCGTACGTGCGCTCGCGCCGGCGCTTGCCGCCGGCTGCACGGCGGTGGTGAAGATGCCGCACCAGGCGGCGCACACCGCATCGCTGCTTGCCGAGATCGTGGCCTCGGTGGCCGAGATCCCCAAAGGCGTGGTGAACGTCTTCATCGAGCGTGGATCGGACGGGGCCAGGCTCCTGGTCGACTCGCCTTACGTGCCGGCGATCAGCTTCACCGGGAGCACCGCCACTGGCAGGGCGATCGCGCGCGCCGCCGCGGTCCACCTCAAGCGGGTCGGGTTGGAACTGGGGGGCAAGACCCCGCACCTCGTGTTCGGTGACGCCGACCTCAACGCGGTCCTGCCCGTGCTGGAGAAGTCCAGCACGGTGTTTGCGGGCCAGTTCTGCATGACGGGGAGCCGCATCCT
>CAHJWU010000095.1 GCA_903643085.1 Rhodospirillales bacterium | reverse complement strand
CGCAGGCGGAGCTGCGGGAGCCGCCGGTCGTCGCAGGGCCGGCGCACGCATTCCGCGTGCTGGCCCATGCCGGCGCGGTGCCCGCGATCGTGGACGGCGATGCGCCCGCAGCGGATGCTGCCGAAGATCGGGGCGAGACGGGCGTAGTGGGGGACGAAACGCCGAAATCCTCAGCGGAGGCGCGGCCTGCGCGTCCCGCGGCGACCCCGTCCTGGCACCAAGCGGCACGGCCGGGTGCGCCGGCCATGCTACAGGCGCCTGCGCCGAAGCAGCTCGCCCATGCAGAGTCACCGAAGCCGCGCCCGTCGCATCAGCCGACGCTGCTGCGGCCGGAACTGGTGCACATGCTGATGATGCCGCACCCGCTCTACGCGCCGGCATTGACGGCCAGGCCGCCTCTGCCGGCCGCCAGGCCGGTATCACCGCTGCATCATTTCGAGTACGGCCGCTCAGACCCGCCGCATTTCCTCGCTTTGCCGCAGGCAGCACCGGCCAGGCCCGCCGAGCCGCAGCAATACGCCATGGCGCGGCCCAAGGAAGCGGAGCAGCCGCGCCAGGAGGTCTGGACGCCACCGCCTGCCACCTATCGCCCGCCGCCGGCTTACGCCTATCGTCCGTATTGGAACGGATACAATGCCAATCCATACGGCGGCTACTACTACCAGCCGCGGCCGGTCTATCCGGGGTATCAGTAGGCAAGCAGTCCTTTTTCGGAACTCTGGCCCCTAAAAATCGAACCAGCCCGACGCCTCAAGAAACAAAAAGGCGTCGCAGCGTCGGGAGGAAAAGTTTTTTGCTTCTTTTTTTCAAAAAAGAAGGCCTTGCTTACCTTCAAGTCGCAATATAAGCGCCGATCACCCTGTCCAGCACATCCAGCGGCACCGCGCCGGACAGTAGCCCGGCATCATGAAACGCCTTGATGTCGAACTTCGCGCCCAGCGCCGTCTTAGCCTGATCCCGTAGGCGCAGCCAGGCAAGTTTGCCTATCATGTAGCTGCACGCCTGGCCGGGCCACACGCAATAGCGCTCCACCTCGGTCGTCGCGGCGCTTCTTTTGTCGCCAAGTGCGGCGACGTAGTAGTCGACGGCTTTCTCGCGGCTCCAATCCATCGCGTGCAGGCCTGAATCCACCACCAGGCGCACCGCGCGGAACAGCGACGCCTGCAGTTGGCCGATCAGTCCGAGCGGATCGTTGTCATACATGCCCATCTCGACGGCCAGCTGCTCGGCATACAGCGCCCAGCCTTCCGAGTAGCCGGAAAACCCGTCCATCTTGCGTATCAGCGGCAGCTTCGCGGTTTCTTGCGCCAGCGAAATCTGCAGGTGATGCCCCGGTATCGCCTCGTGATAGGTCAGCGTCGGCAGCGTCCAGCGCGGCCATTCCGCGGTGTCGCGCAGGTTGATGTAATAGGCGCCCGGGCGGGAGCCGTCGAGCGCGCCGCGCTGGTAGTATCCGCCGGGCGCGCCGGCCTCGATCGCCTTCGGCACGCGCCTGATCTGCACGGTGACTTTCGGCAGATGATCGAAACGCTCGGGAAGCCTGGCCTGCATGGCCGCAACCAGCCCGTTCAGATCCTCGATCAGCTTTTCCTTGGCCTCGTCGGTATCGTCATAGACATGTTTCCTGTCCGCGGCCATCGCCGCCAGGCGCTGCCCCACGGTGCCGTCGTTCATGGCCTGGCGGCGCAGCAGCGTGTCGATCTGTGCCGACAGGCTGGCCACCAAGTCCAGCCCGGTCTTGTGTATGTCGGCCGGCGAGATCGAGGCGGTGGTGTATGTCTTCAGTCCCAGCCTGTAGACATCGGCACCTTTCGGCAGCCGTGCCACGCCGGCGCTGTGCACCGCATGCGCCCGCGCCGCGCGCAGGGCATCCGCCTGGCGCTGCAGCGCCGGCAGCACCAGCGTCTTGTAGCCGGCGAGGCTTCGCGCCTGCCAGTCGCCGGAAAGCTTGGCCGCGGCGGCGCGACGCAGCAGCGACGTCACGATCGTCGCCTTCTCCGGCGGCGTTGCCAACAGCACGCCCATCTGCTCGAGCGTCTTGTCTATGATGAAGTCCGGCGGCACCACGCCGAGCGCCGCATCGTGTTTGAAGACCGCCAGCTCCTGGTCCATAAGCGTGGCGAACGCGCCGATACGGGCCAGATAATCCTGCGCGTCCTCCGGCGTCTTTATCGGGTGCTGCGTGTCGAGGAAGTCGGGCAGGGACTGGTAAGCACCCGTGAGCTGGCTCAGCACATAGGGTGACCGCGCACCGCCTGTGCCGTAGTCGAACATACGATTCGCCTCGTCCTGCACGCTCAGGCTGAACAGAACCGTATCGTAATTGACCGCGTCGAGTCCGTGGAGCCCGGCACGGTCGATCGCGCGCAGTTCGGCAAGGCGCCGAGCGGTATCCTTCTTGTCCTGCGCGATGGCTTCCAGCGAGGCCTGGTGCAACTGCCCCCGCAGCTCGGCCAGCGGCCCCACATCCAGGCCGAGGCTCGTGGCGCGCTCTGGCACACGCTTCAGCATCTCGTCGGCGAAGCGCGTGAACAACGCGTTCAGCGGTGTGTCGGCCCGCGCGCGGCGTGCGCGCAGCAGGACGGAGGCTGCGGCGGTGACTAGGAATGGTCTGCGTGCCAGCATGGTAGGATCCTTGACGAAGAAGCAGGCAGTCCGTCTGCGGGGAAAACACCCAGAAAACTTTCGTGCCCAGGCCGTTGCAGCGGCTCGGTTTATCTTGGGACGTACGCGTTGTTGCTCGGCGCTAACGCTTTCTACGACAAGGCGATGTTCGGAAACGTGCAGCCACCGGATGGGAGAATAAATCCTGTCTCATCAAATCCGCACCACGGCATAAAGCTCCGCCAGCCCCGCCTCGATCGCCGCCGCATGCGCCGGATCGCGCGCCTCCACCATCACCTCCAGCTGTGCGGACTGCGCGCTGGGCGACGCGAACAGCCGCTGATGCGACACCTCGATGATGTTGCCGCCGGACGCGCCGATCTTTGTCGCGATGTCGGCCAGCACGCCAGGCCGGTCCGGTATTTCCATGCGCAGCCGCAGCAGCCGCCCATCGCGCAGCAGCCCGCGCAGCAGAACGTTGGCCATGATGCGTACGTCGATGTTGCCGCCGCACACCGGCATGCCGACGCGCTTGCCGGCGAACCGCGCCCGGTGCGCCAGCAGGCCGGCCAGCGCCGCCGCCCCTGCCCCTTCGGCCACCACCTTGGCCCCTTCGGCCAGCAGCGAGATCGCGTTCTCCACATGGCGCTCCGGCGCCACGATCACGTCGCTCACGTGCCGCGCAATCACCTTGCGCGTCTCCACGCCCACGTCGCGCACCGCGATGCCCTCTGCGATCGTGGCCCCGCCGATCTCGTGCGCCGGCGCGCCCATGCGCTGCGCCAGCGCGGAATACGGAGCGACCTGCACGCCGATCACTTCCGTCCGCGGACTGAGTGCCGCCATCACCACGGCGCAGCCGCTGATCAGGCCGCCACCGCCCCCCGGCACCAGCAGCACATCCAGCGCCGGGCCGTCCTCCACCATCTCCAGCGCCAGCGTGCCCTGGCCGGCCATGATCGCGTAGTCGTCGTACGGGCTGACGAACAGCAGGCCCTCGTGTTCCGCCAGGCGCGCCGCGTGCGCGGCCGCCTCGGCCAGCGTATCGCCATGCATAACCACGCGGGCGCCCCATGCCGCCGTGCCGCTCACCTTGGCCAGAGGCGTGAACAGCGGCATCACGATGGTGCTGGCTACCCCGTGCAGGCTCGCATGCCTGGCCACGCCCTGCGCATGGTTGCCGGCAGACATAGCGACCACGCCGCGCGCCCGCTCTTCCGGCGTCAGCAGCGCCAGACGGTTGGCCGCACCTCTTTCCTTGAAGGAGCCCACCGCCTGGAGGTTGTCCAGTTTGAGGGTGATCTCGGCGCCGGTGACGCGGGACAGGATCGCGGAGGGGACCGTGGGGGTGCGCAGGACGCGGCCGGCGATCCGCGCGGCCGCGTCTCTTACGTCCGACAGCAGGAGCCGGGGCGCTGCCCCACGCTCCGACGGGTTGGAGAGCCCCGGCGGGGAAATCGAGGTGTCCCCCCGGACCCCCATTTTCATGTCAGACGAACTGGAAGTTGAGGATTTCGTAGCTGCGATCGCCGCCGGGCGCCGGCACACTGACGGTATCGCCTTTCTTCTTGCCTATGAGGGACTTGGCCAGCGGCGAGGAGATCGACAGGCGTTTCGCCTTGATGTCGGCCTCGTAGACGCCGACGATCTGGTAGGTCGCCTCCTTCTCCGTCTCCTCGTCCAGCAACTGGACGTGCGCGCCGAATTTGATGCTGTCGCCCTTCAGCGAGGACGGATCGATCACCTCGGCCGCACCGACCACCTCTTCCAGCTCCTGTATACGGCCCTCTATGAAGCTCTGCCGCTCGCGCGCCGCGTGGTACTCCGCGTTCTCCGACAGGTCCCCGTGGCTGCGCGCCTCGGCGATGGCCACGATTATAGACGGCCGCTCCACGCTCTTCAGGTTCCGCAGCTCGTCTTCCAGGTTCTGGAGGCCTTGGGCGGTCATCGGAAATTTCTGCAAAGGGCCGTATCCTCGAGGCTTACAGGGCCGGCGCCTGGCGCCGGGTCTGGGGTGGATGGAACGCCGGCGCCACGATCGGGACTTGGCCTGGACCCGCCGTGGCTGGAAGCGGCGGACAGCTTACGGGGAACCGGGCGGGTTGCAAGGGGAAGTAAAGCAAAGGCTTTACTTAAAATAACTCTGCAACGGCGCCACTCCCAGGTCGCCGGCCCGCAGCGCCCCGATCGCATGCACCGCCGCCCGGGCCCCCGCAAGCGTGGTGTAATGCGGCACGCCATGGGTCAGCGCGTTGCGTCGTATGTCGAAACTGTCGGCCGTGGACTGCGCGCCCTGTGACGTGTTGACCACCATCTGTATTTCGCCGGAGCGTATCGCATCGACGCAATGCGGCCGGCCTTCCAGCACCTTGTTTATCACGCTGACGGACACGCCCGCCCCGCGCAGGCGCGAAGCCGTGCCGCGCGTGGCCGTGATGGTGAAGCCCATTTCCACCAGGCGGCGCGCCAGGCCAGGCAATCCCGATTTGTCGCCGTCCCGCACGGAGAGGAACACCGTCCCCGTCTCCGGCAGCACCACGCCGGCGCCGAGCTGTGCCTTGGCAAAAGCGCGTTCGAAACTGTGGTCCAGGCCCATGACCTCGCCGGTCGACTTCATCTCCGGCCCCAGTATCGTGTCCACGCCCGGGAAACGCGCGAACGGAAACACCGCCTCCTTCACCGCCACGTGCGGGCGGATCGCCGAACCGTCCAGCCTGAAACTGGCGAGTTCCGCGCCGGCCATCACCAGCGCGCCGATCTTGGCGATCGGCACGCCTGTGGCCTTGGCCACGAAAGGCACCGTCCGGCTGGCCCGCGGGTTCACCTCCAGCACGTAGATCGCACCTTCCTTGATGGCGAACTGCACGTTCATCAGGCCGACCACGCCCAACGCGCGCGCTATCGCCTCCGTCTGGTCCGAAAGCTCCCGTATCATCGCAGGTGACAGGCTGTAGGGCGGCAACGAGCAGGCGCTGTCGCCGGAATGTATGCCCGCCTCCTCGATGTGTTCCATCACGCCGGCCACGTACACCGTGCGGCCGTCGGCGATGCAGTCGACGTCGACCTCTGTTGCGTCGTTGAGATACCTGTCGATCAGCACCGGCGTGTCACCGGACACGCGCACGGCCTCGCGCATGTAGCGGTGCAGTTGGGTCCTGTCGAACACGATCTCCATCGCGCGGCCGCCCAGCACGTAGCTTGGCCGGATCACCACGGGGTAGCCGATGCGGTCGGCGATCGTCTCGGCCTGTTCGGGCGCGCGCGCGATGCCGTTTTCCGGCTGGTGCAGGCCGAGCCTGTGCAGGAGCTGCTGGAAGCGCTCGCGGTCCTCTGCGATGTCGATCGCGTCCGCCGTGGTGCCCAGCACGGGAATGCCTGCATCCGGCAAGGCCTGGCTGAGCTTCAGCGGCGTCTGTCCGCCATACTGCACGATGCAGCCCAGCACGCGGCCGTTTTGCTGCTCGCGGCGCACCAGCGCGATCACGTCTTCCGCGGTGAGCGGTTCGAAATACAGCCGGTCGGAGGTGTCGTAATCCGTGCTCACCGTCTCCGGATTGCAGTTTACCATTATCGTCTCGTAGCCGGCGTCGCGCAGTGCGTAGGCGGCGTGCACGCAGCAATAATCAAACTCGATCCCCTGCCCGATCCGGTTCGGGCCGCCGCCGAGTATGATGATCTTGTCGCGGTCGGTGGGGTCGGCTTCGCAGACCGGTTCGCCCCAGCCGCCCTCGTAGGTCGAATACATGTAGGGCGTGGCGGAGGCGAACTCGCCGGCGCAAGTGTCGATGCGTTTGTAGACAGGATGCACGCCGAGCCTGCGGCGCAGCGCCGCCACTTCGGTCTCCGCCTGGCCGGTGAGTTGCGCCAGGCGTCTGTCCGAGAAGCCCAGCGCCTTCACCCGGCGCAGCGCCATGGCTTCCTGCGGCAGGCCGGCGGCCTGCAAAGCACGTTCTGCTTCCACGATCTTCTCGAGCTCGCGCAGAAACCAGGGGTCGTATTTGCACGCATCGTGGATGTCCTCGACCGACAGGCCGGCGCGCAGCGCCTGGGCGGCCATCAACATCCTGTCCGGCTTCGGCGCAGACAGCGCGGCACGGAACGCGTCATGGCCGCCATCGCCGGGTGCCGCCACCTCGTCCAGCCCAGAGAAGCCGGTCTCCATGCTGCGCAGCCCCTTCTGCAAGGCCTCTGCGAAGCTGCGGCCCACGGACATCGCCTCTCCCACCGATTTCATGCTGGTGGACAGCAGCGCCGGCGTGCCTGGAAACTTCTCGAACGTGAAGCGGGGAATCTTCACCACCACGTAGTCGATCGTCGGCTCGAAACTTGCCGGCGTGGTCCTGGTGATGTCGTTCGCCAGCTCGTCCAACGTGTA
Source organism: Rhodospirillales bacterium (assembly GCA_903643085.1). Lineage (GTDB taxonomy): Bacteria > Pseudomonadota > Alphaproteobacteria > Acetobacterales > Acetobacteraceae > BOG-908. The sequence continues at coordinate 3,471 of CAHJWU010000095.1, read as the reverse complement.
GCCGACCGCAAGCTTTGCCGCGACCTTGGCTATCGGAAACCCCGTGGCCTTCGACGCCAGCGCCGAACTCCGCGACACGCGCGGGTTCATCTCGATGACCAGCATGCGCCCGTCCGCCGGATTGAGCGCGAACTGCACGTTGGAGCCGCCCGTATCGACGCCGATCTTCCGCAGGCAGGCGATCGAGGCGTCGCGCATCCGCTGGTATTCGCGGTCGGTCAGCGTCAGCGCCGGCGCCACCGTCACGCTGTCGCCTGTGTGTACGCCCATCGGATCGACGTTCTCGATGGCGCAGATGATGATGCAATTGTCCGCGCTGTCGCGCACCACCTCCATCTCGTATTCTTTCCAGCCGAGCACGCTTTCCTCAATCAGCACCTCGGTGGTGGGCGAGGCGGCCAGGCCGCTTGCCGAGATCGTCTCGAACTCCTCGCGGTTATAGGCGATGCCGCCGCCTGTACCGCCAAGCGTGAAGCTCGGCCTTATCACCGCGGGCAATCCGATCCTGGCCAGCGCCTCGCGGGCTTCCTGCAAGGAATGCGCGATGAAACTCCTCGGGCTCTCAATGCCGATCTCGCTCATCGCATCGCGGAACTTCAGCCGGTCCTCCGCGCGGTCGATCACCTCCGCGCGAGCCCCGATCAGCTCCACGCCGTATTTCGCCAGAACGCCGCTCGCATCGAGCTGCATCGCCGTGTTCAGCGCAGTCTGCCCGCCCATCGTCGGCAGCAGCGCGTCCGGCCGCTCGCGCGCAATGATCTTTTCCACCATCTCAGGCGTGATCGGCTCTATGTAGGTGGCGTCCGCCAGGCCGGGATCGGTCATGATTGTGGCCGGGTTGGAATTGACCAGCACCACGCGGTAGCCTTCGGCACGCAGCGCCTTGCAGGCCTGCGCGCCGGAATAGTCGAACTCGCAGGCCTGGCCGATGACGATCGGGCCTGCGCCGATGATCATGACGCAGGCGATGTCCGTGCGTTTCGGCATTACGAGGCTCTCCTGCCGAAGAACGCGTCTTCCTGTGTCGCCAACGGGCTTGCATAGGCGCCGATCAGCCGTCGCTTGGATGCCTTGAGCGCCGATTCGAGGATGATCGCCATGGCGACCGGCGGTGGCACCAGATCCTTGCCCAGCATGATGTATTGCTGCGCCACGATCGCGGCGGCCACCGGCCAGTGCTGCACCCCGAGCGGCCTGCTCACCGTGGCGGGCGTAATCCTGTGCTCCAGCACCACGCGCGCTTTGGGCCAGAGGCAGCGCAGTATGCCGCTCACATTCCACAGCGGGGCGTGTGAAGCCGGCGCCCGCACCAGATCGTAGGCCGGGGTGCACGCCACCTCGCTGATGTGGCGCAACAGCTCGGCCGCATCCGCAAGGTCGGCGCGCCGGTAGCCTGCCTGTATCACCGCGCCCGCCAGGAATCCCGACAGCGCATGCGTGCTGTGCGGACCGATGATCAGATGCCGGTTTATTTCGTCGCCGTAATACAGCACGGAGCCGTCCTCGCAGCCGACACGTATCAGATCGTCGGCCTGCCGTTTCTTCGTTCCCGCAAGTATCGCATGCGCGGCCGCGCATTGCGCCGCATAGCCGGCGATCACGCCGATCGCGGACAGCAAGGTGGGCGCATGCACCTCGGTTTCCGACAACGCGGCCAGGCCCGGCTGCGCGCGGCGTAATTCCGCCTGCAGCATCCCGCCGAGCAGGTGCATCGTCGCCGCCGCGTCCTTGTTCTCAGTCTGCGGCCAGGGCAGCGTGCTGGGCGCGGCCGCGGTGAGGTCGTCCGTTGTCATTTGCATGCCTTGCAGGCGCTGTATCGGGAACATCGAGGCGCGCGTTCCGGCAAAGCACGCCCGACGAGACAGAAGTTTTTCGTTCTTTTACTCAAGGACTGCTCTGCTTTCTTACGTCTCGCCCGCCATCATCGCCGTGAACCGCCCGAACAGATGCGCGCTGTCGCTGGGCCCCGGGCTCGCCTCCGGATGATATTGCACGGAAAACGCCCGCTTGGCCGCGCAGGCGATGCCCTCGTTGCTGCCGTCAAACAGGCTGACATGCGTGACGAGCACGCCCTCCGGCAGGCTCGCATCGTCCACCGCGAAACCGTGGTTCTGCGACGTGATCTCCACCCGCCCGGTCGCCAGGTCGCGCACCGGCTGGTTGGCGCCCCTGTGGCCGCGCTCCAGCTTGTAGGTGCGGCCACCCAGGGCCAGGGCCAGCAGCTGGTGGCCCAGGCAGATGCCGAACACCGGCACGCCTGCCGCCAGCACGCCCTGTATCGCCGGCACGGCGTATACGCCCGTGGCGGCCGGGTCGCCCGGACCGTTCGAGAGGAACACGCCGTCCGGCCGGTGCCGCAGGATGTCCTCGGCCAAGCTCGCTGCCGGAACGACCGTGATCCGGCAGCCGGCGGCGCGCAGGGAGCGGAAGATGTTGCGCTTGGCGCCGTAATCCACGGCAACCACGTGGAGCCGGGCGTCCGCCTCCGCGGCGAACCCCTCGCCCCAGCGCCAGGTCCCCTCATCCCACACATAGCTCTGGGTGCAGCTCACCTCGCCCGCCAGGTCCATTCCGTCCAGCCCGGGCCAGGCCGAGGCCGCCGCCTGCAGGGCAGCCAGGTCGAACCGGCCGTCGCGCGGAAAAGCCAGCGCGCCGTGCGGCGGGAGGCCGTTGCGCACGCGGATTGTCAGCGCCCGTGTGTCCACCCCGGCGATGCCGGTTACGCCCTGGCCGCGCAGCCAGGCATCCAGACCCTGCACCGAGCGCCAGTTGGAGGGCGCCGTCACGTCCTGCCTCACTACCAGGCCCCGGGCCGCCACCCCGGCCGCCTCCACATCTTCGGCGTTGGCGCCCGTGTTGCCGATATGGGGGAACGTGAAAGTCACGATCTGGCCGGCGTAAGACGGATCGGTCAGCGTCTCCTGGTAGCCGGTCATACCCGTGTTGAAACAGACCTCGCCCACCGGCAGCGCAGCCGGATCGGTGTGCGCGCCGAAGCCCAGGCCCCAGAACACCGCGCCGTCAGCCAGCACGAGTGCTGCGGTGGCACCAGGCGGCACCGCGCTTGCGGGCGACTCGCCCTGCAGATCAGCCACGGACACGCCGGTTGCCGCCATCACCACGCTCCAATGCTTCGAAGGCACGCTGCGCGCCTGCCGCCACTTGCGTATCGCCTCCAGGCCTACGCCCGTCAGCCTCGCCGCGGCGTGGGCGCCGCCCAGGCGGGCGATGATCTGGTCCACGTTCATGCGGTCCGGAGCCTATGGGAAAAAACTTCCCACTGCAAAGGAACAGGAAGGCAAGGCCTTCTTTTTGAAAAAAAGAAGCAAAAAACTTTTGCTTCCCGCCTGCACCTAGGCGATGTCGGGTCCTGCCGGCGCATATGTTTGCAGAACCAGACACGGCCTGCATGCAGGCGACAGGAGCAAAAGTTTTTTGCTTCTTTTTTTCAAAAAAGAAGGCCTTCCTTGC
>CAHJWU010000094.1 GCA_903643085.1 Rhodospirillales bacterium | reverse complement strand
GGCGCGCCACCTGCGCTGGCCGCCACGCAGGTGCCGCCATCCGTCTCCGGCGACCGGCCTGCCACGCCGGCCGCAGCCGCATCGGGCCAGGCGCCGTCGGCAGCACCCGATACCGGTGCCTCCGCAGACGCGACACAGGCCATATCGCCGCCAGCCGCGCAGCTCGGGCACGCTTTGGCGGCGCTGCACGTCAACACCGATGGGAGCAGTAAGCTCACCATACGGCTGGACCCATCGGAGCTGGGCCACGTGCAGGTGGAGATCACCCGTGGCAAGGACGGCGCATCCAGCGTGAGCGTGGCCGTGGAGCGCCTTGACACGCTGGGGCGGTTGCAGGCCGACCTGACGCACCTGCATCTGGCGCTGGACCGGGCTGGCGTGCCGGAGCAGCGCAGCCTTGTGCTGCATCTGGCGCCGCAGGACCAGGCGTCCACGGCCGCAGGGTCGTCGCCTGGCAGCCAGCCGGGCGGCGGCGGACAGTCCGGCGCGCCAGGTGGACAGGGCGGTCAGAACCACGGCTTTCAGCCGGCGGCACGCGCGGCCGCCTCTGCCGGAGACGAATCCTCCGGCGAACGGCAGGTCGGGACCATGACCGCCGGAGGCCGGCAGGCAAGTTACCGCCGGATCGACACCGGCATCGACATCACCGCCTAGACATCACAGGAGCCATGCCATGACCGCAATCGGAGCCACCAAACTGAGTCAGGCCGCCGAGCAGGCGGCTGCGATGAATGCCGCCACCGCGGCCGCATCCGCGTCCGGCACGTCCACCGCCGCCGCGGCGAGTGCCACGGGCACCAACGCGCTGCAATCGCTTGGCAGCAACTTCAACCAGTTCCTGACCCTGCTTACCACGCAGTTGAAGAACCAGGATCCGACTGCGCCGGTCGACAGCAACCAGTTCACCCAGGAGTTGGTGGAATTCACCGGTGTGCAGCAATCGGTGCAGACGAACACGAACCTGTCGCAGCTGATCTCCCTGCAGCAGGGTTCGCAGGTCCTGCAATCCGCACAGGTGGTTGGGCACCGGGCGACGGTCACCTCGGGCCAGATCGCATTGCAGGGCGGTAGCGGCGAGCTGACCTTCAACACGGTCGCGGCCGAGCCTGTGCAGATAGCCATAGCGAACAGCGCGGGCCAGACGGTGCGCGATGTGTCGCTAACATCGCAGGCGGGTGCGAACACCTGGACCTGGGACGGCCGCGACAACGCGGGCAACCAGCTTCCGGACGGCGCCTACGGCGTGGCGGTGGAGACGGGCACGAGCAACGCCGCTTCTAACGCGGTGCCGTTCAGCGTAGTGGGAACCGCGACGGGGCTGACGAACGGCACAGGCGGCTTGCAGCTGCAGATGGGGGCGTTGTCGGTGGGGCTGGCAAACGTGGAGGGGATAGCAGCGAAGTGAGCAACGCCTACTTTTGCAAAAACAAAGCGCAAAAACAAAGCGCAAGAACGAAGCAAAGAGTTCCCCCCTGTCGGCGAAGACCTCAGCGGCGACCGTTCGTGCAAGAGCACGCTTGCGCGTGACAGGACCGAAACTCCTTGGTCCCTTTTAAGAAAGGGACCGCTTGCCTGCTGAGCTTGCCGCCGCCGCGCACGCATCGCCGTTAACCCGTGCGTAATCAGGACCGCTGCATCCTTGGGGCATGAAACCCGTCCTGGAAGGCTTGCGCGCGCTCGGTCCTGCCCGCCTTATGGCATTGGCAGCCGTAGGTCTCGGCATGCTGGTGATGCTGGCTTTGCTGGCGCTGCATGGCGGCGCCCCGGCGCAGCAGGCGTTGCTGTATTCGGACCTCGACCTGCGCGAAGCCTCGCAGATGGCCGAGGCGCTGGACCGTGCACACATACCCCATCAGGAGCTCGGCAGCGGCGACAGGATCATGGTCAGCGCCAACGATGTTCCCCGGGCGCGGCTGTTGCTGGCCAAAGACGGCCTGCCCTCGGGCGGCTCCATCGGCTACGAAATCTTCGACCGCAGCGACGCGATGACGAGCAGCCAGTTCCAGCAGGACATTAACGAGACCCGCGCGCTGGAAGGCGAGCTCGCGCGCAGCATACGCATGTTGCAAGGCGTGCGCGGCGCCAGGGTCCATCTCGTGTTGCCGAAACGCCAGCCTTTCTCGCGTGATGTGCAGGCAGCTCAGGCGAGCGTTGTGCTGACGATGGCAGGGGCCGCCAAACTGGACCCGCAGGCAGTGCAGGCCGTCCTGAACCTTGTGGCGGCGGCCGTCCCCGGTCTCAAGCCGCAGGGCATCGCTATCATCGACAGCCGCGGCAACCTGCTCGCCCGTGCCGGCCAGCCGGCGACGGAGGAGGCCGTGGCGCAAACCTCCGAGGAGCTGCACCGCGCGACCGAGCTGCGCATCTCGCGCGCCGTGGAAGAGATGCTGGAGCAGAGCCTGGGCGCCGGCCGCGTGCGTGCGGAGGCGGCCGTCGAGATGAACTTCGATCGGGTGCAGGAGACGGCCGAGTCGTACAACCCGGACCAGCAGGTGGTGCGCAGCACGCAGACGTCGAACGAGAAAAACAACAGCACGGAGGCGGACAAGCCGGTGTCGGTGCAGAATAACCTGCCGAACGCCGATGCGGGCCAGGGCCAGTCCGGCACGGCGCAGCAGAAGCAGGAAGAAACGACCAATTACGAGATAGGCAAGACCGTCCGCACGCTGGTGCGCGAGCAGCCGCAAATCGCGCGCATCTCGCTGGCGGTGATGGTGGATGGCGCGGTGCAGATGGGCCGCGACGGCAAGCCGGCCTGGGCAGAGCGGAGCCCCGAAGAGATCGCGCGCCTCACCAGGCTGGTGGAGAGCGCCATCGGCTACAACGAGAAGCGCGGCGACAAGGTGGAGGTCGTCTCCATGCGTTTCGCCGCCGCGCAGGAAGACATCGCCGCCACGCAGCAGACCGGGTTGCTGGGGCTGGACGTCGGCAAGGCTGACCTCCTGGGACTGGGCCAGTCTGCCATCCTCGCCGTGATCGTGCTGCTGGCCCTCGTGTTCGTGCTGCGCCCGATGGCCATCCGCCTGTCGGCGATCACACCGCAGACCATGCTGGGAGGCGAGCTTCTGCTGGCAGGACCCGCGGGCACCGGTTTCGGCGGCCCGGCCGCGGTGTCGGCCACGCGTATGATTGCAGCTGGCGCACCTGCGATGCTGACTGATGAAAGCATGGTGGACATGATGAACGTCGAAGGCCAGCTGCGTGCCTCGTCGCTTCGTAAACTGTCCGAAATGGTCGAGAAACACCCAGAGGAGAGCTTGACGATAATGCGCGGCTGGATGACGCAGGAGCGTAGCTGATGGCACGATCGACAGACCGGCAGGAGCTGACTGGGCCGGAGAAAGCCGCAGTACTTATGCTCGCCATGGGCGAGGAGCACAGCTCGCGCTTGCTCAACCTCATGCACGAGGATGAAATCAAGGAAGTCTCCAGTGCCATGTCGCAGCTCGGATCCATACGGGCGGACACTGTGGAAGGCCTGTGCCAGCAATTTGCCGAAGGCATGGGCAATGCGGGCTCCCTGGTCGGAAACTTCGAAAGCACCGAGCGGCTGTTGCAGAAATCCCTGCCACGCGAGCGTGTCGGACAGATCATGGACGAGATACGCGGTCCCGCTGGCCGTACCATGTGGGACAAATTGGGCAACGTGAACGAAGCCGTGCTCGCAAACTACCTGAAGAACGAATACCCGCAGACCGTGGCGGTGGTGCTGAGCAAGGTGCGGGCGGATCATGCCGCGCGCGTGCTGACCCTGCTGCCGGAAAGTTTCGCCATGGAAGTGGTGATGCGCATGCTGCGCATGGAAAGCATCCAGCGGGACGTCCTGGACGGCGTGGAACGCACTCTGCGCGCGGAGTTCATGAGCAACCTGGCACGCAGCACACGCCGCGACGCGCATGAGATGATGGCGGACATCTTCAACAACCTCGATCGCCAGGCGGAGACGCGTTTTCTGGCGGCTCTCGAGGAGCGTAACAGAGAGGCTGCCGAACGCATCAAGGCCCTTATGTTCACGTTCGATGATCTAAGCCGGTTGACGGCACCATCGATGCAAGTTCTGCTGCGGTCGGTCGACAAGGAAAAGCTGCCGCTGGCCTTGAAGGGCGCGTCCGAGAAACTTCGTGAGATGTTCTTCAAGTGCTTGTCCGAGCGTGCGGGCAAGATGCTGCAGGAAGACATCGACGCCCTTGGACCGGTGAAGCTGCGCGACGTCGACGAGGCACAGGCGGCCATCGTGCTGGCGGCGAAAGAGCTGGCACAGACTGGAGAACTCGATATTGGCGGCGGCAAGGATGACGAGATGCTCTACTGATGGACGGATCTAACGCCGCATTCCTGCTTGACGCGCCGATGTTCTCGGACTCCGCCGCGCTGCCCGCCTGCGGCATACTCTATGTTGAGGATTTCGACGAAAAGCCGCACACGTCGCGTGCAGACACCGTCTGCGAACCCGCGGCCCCCAGCTTTTCCGCCACCGAACTGGCGCAAGCGCGCGAGGCAGGCCGGCAGGAGGGCTTGGCAGAGGCATTGGCGGATGCGCAGTTGGTGCAGGCCCAGTTGCAGCTTGCGGCAACGCAGTCCTTGGCCGATGGCCTGGCTGCAACGCGCTCCACCTATGATGAGATCGTGGCCTGCTCCGCCGAGCAGGTCTCGCAGACCATCCTGGCCGTGCTGCTGGCGGTGCTTCCGGCGGTCATGGGCCGGCACGACCGCACCGAGATGCAGGCCATGGTTACGGCCCTGGCGCCAGGACTCGCGTGCGAGCCGGAGCTGCGAATCCGGACGCATCCCGAACTGGCAGAGTTCGTGCGCGAGACGCTGATCGGTGCTCTGCAGACGACAGACTGCGTGTTGTCCGTCTGTGCGGACCCCTCACTACAGCCAGGCGACGTGCTTCTCGCGTGGCAGGACGGCCAAGTGCGGCGCGACTGTGCGGCTGCGTGGAACATCGTGGCCGGAGCGCTTGCTCCGCTTGGATTGCCAAGTTTTGAAGAGGTCTGTCATGCCCATAGAAGCTGAGTTCACCGAATCCGCGACCCCGTTTCAGTCGGGTGACGCGCCGCCGCGCAACGCGCGCGACCTCGAGGCGGTCTACGACATACCCGTCACCGTCAGCGCCGTTCTCGGCCGTACCACCATGCAGGTGAGCCAGCTGCTGAAGCTCGGCCGTGGCGCCGTAGTGGAGCTTGACCGAAAGCTTGGGGAGGCGATCGACGTCTATGTCAACAACCGGCTCGTGGCGCGCGGCGAAGTGGTCATGGTCGATGACAGCCGGCTCGGCATCACGATGACGGAGATCGTCAAGGCCGACCGCGGCGGCTGAGGGCAGATCATGCGGGTTTTCATCATCGGGTCCATGTCAGGAGAACTCGGCCGGGCGGCTCAGATGGCGAGCAAGCGCGGCGCGCGCGTCTGCCAGGCCGATGACGTCTCCACTGCCATGTTCCGGCTTCGTGCAGATGCGCACGATCTCGTCCTGTGTGATGTCGCGTGCGGCGTGACACAGCTCGTTCGGAGCCTGGCCGCCGAGCGCGTGGCGATATCGGTCGTCGCATGCAGCACGTCATTGGACCCTCATATAGGCGCGCAGGCCATCAGGGACGGCGCGCGCGAGTTCATGCCGCTCCCGCCAGACCCGGACCTGATCGTAGCGATCCTGTTGGCCGCATCCGGTGCGCCGCACGCGGCGGTGGTTCGCGATCCGGCAATGCTGGCGGTGATGCGCCGTGCCGAGCAGGTGGCCCGGTCGGACGCCTCGGTGCTGATCACCGGCGAGTCGGGAACCGGCAAGGAGGTGGTGGCACGCCACATCCACGCCACGTCGCGGCGCGTGAGCGGTCCGTTTGTGGCGCTGAACTGTGCGGCCATTCCGGAGCATCTGCTGGAAAGCGAGCTGTTTGGCCATGAGAAAGGCGCGTTCTCTGGTGCTGTGGCACGCCGGACAGGCAAGTTCGAGTCGGCACAAGGCGGAACCCTGCTTCTCGACGAAATCAGCGAAATGGATGTCAGGCTGCAGGCGAAGCTGCTGCGGGCGATCCAGGAGCGGGAGATAGACCGTGTGGGCGGCAGTGCGCCGGTGCGCGTCGACGTGCGGATACTGGCTACCAGCAACAGGGATCTGCGCGAGGAGATCGACTCCAGGCGGTTTCGTGAAGACCTCTACTTTCGGCTGAACGTGGTGAGCTTGGCGCTGCCGGCGCTGCGCGACCGGCCGGCGGATATTCCCGCCTTGGCCACGCACTACGCCCGGCACTACGCCGAGCTGAACGGGCTCTCCTTCAAGCCGCTCTCGCACGCCAGCCACCGCCTGCTCGCAGCCCAGAGATGGCGCGGTAACGTGCGAGAGCTGGAAAACACCATGCATCGCGCCGTGTTGCTGGCGGACGGCGACGAGATAGGACCGGAGGCGATAGAGTTGCCGGGAGACGTGCGGCAACAATTGCCGCGCATCGACGGTTCCGGCTTCGTTGCGCGCCGTATCGAGGATGTGGAGCGCGAGGCGATCCTGCAGACGTTGTCTCACACGCTGGGCAACCGTACGCATGCCGCGGTGATACTGGGCATCTCCATACGCGCCTTGCGTGACAAGCTGCGTGACTACGCGCAAGCCGGCGTCGCCGTGCCGCCGCCGCAGAGCGTGCGGGCCGCAGCCTGATGTCGGGCGCACTCACCTGGGGCGGCCTCGGGGCGCGCTACAAACGTTTCGGCCCAGGCACGGATGTCGGTCTGGCACTCGCCGTCTTCTGCCTGTTGTCCCTGCTGATCCTGCCGCTGCCGACGATGCTGCTCGACCTTGGCCTGGCGCTGTCCATCACCGCCTCCGTGCTGGTTTTGATGGTGGCGCTGTTTCTGGAGCGACCGCTTGATTTCACCAGTTTTCCGCAACTTCTGTTGCTGACGACATTGCTGCGCCTGTCGCTCAACGTGGCGACGACGCGTCTTATCCTTAGCCATGGCAACGAGGGGCCAACCGCGGCAGGCCACGTGGTGGCGGCGTTCGGCGGCTTCCTGATGGGCGGAGACGTGGTTATCGGGGTGATCCTGTTCGCCATTCTGCTCGTGGTGAACTTCATGGTCATCACGAAAGGCTCCGGACGCATCGCCGAAGTGGCCGCGCGTTTCAGCCTGGATTCCATGCCGGGCAAGCAGATGGCGATCGATGCGGACATGAACGCCGGCGTGATAAACGAGAAGACCGCGCGCCGGCGCCGGCGCGAGCTGGAGGAGGAGAGCGGGTTCTACGGCGCCATGGACGGTGCGGCGAAATTCGTGCGCGGCGACGCGATCGCCGGGTTGCTGATCACGTCCATAAACATCGTGGGCGGCCTGGCGATCGGACTGATACGCCATGCGATGGCCTTCAGCGACGCGGCGAACACCTTTACCACGCTGACGGTAGGCGACGGACTGGTGACGCAGATACCTGCGCTGCTGGTGTCCACCGCGGCCGGTATCGTGGTCACCAAAGGCGGCGTGGAAGGACGCGCAGACACCGCGCTGGTGGCGCAACTCGGCGGCGGGTACAAGCCGATGGCGCTTGCCGGTGGCGCCGCGGTGGTTTTGGCGATGATGCCTGGCCTTCCCGCGCTCCCTTTCCTGGCGCTGGCGGGGCTTGCAGGCGGCGGCGCCTGGCTTCGCTACACCCATCCGGTTGCAGCCCCGGCAGACGATGCCGTGATGCCGGCGGCCGCACCGGCGGAGTCTCCGGTGGCCGATGCCATGCGCATCGACATGCTGCGCGTGGAGCTGGGCTACGGGCTGTTGCCGCTTGCTGGCGGCGATCAGCCGAAACTGACCGAGCAGATACGTGGCCTGCGCCGCTCGATTGCGGCCGAGTTCGGTTTCGTCCTGCCGCCGGTGCGAATCCAGGACAATCTGCAGCTTGGCGCGGACAGCTACATCATCAAGATCAAGGAGATCGATGCCGGACGGGGCGAGTTGCGGCCGCTCTGTCTGTTGGCAATGGACCCGCGCGGCGGTGTGCCCGCCATGCCAGGCGAACGTACGACGGAGCCGGCTTTCGGCTTGCCGGCCTTGTGGATCGACGGCGGACAGCGCGAGGAGGCGATGGTGCGCGGATGCACGGTCGTCGATCCACCAAGCGTGCTGGCGACGCACCTTACCGAGTTGGTGCGCGAGATGATGGCCGAATTGCTGTCCTACGCAGAGACGCAGAAGCTGATCGACGAGCTGCCGCGCGAGCAGCAGAAACTGGTCTCCGACCTGATACCCGGGGTGATCTCCGTAGGCGGCGTGCAACGCGTGTTGCAGGCGTTGCTTGCGGAGCGCGTCTCGATACGCGACCTGCCGACGATACTCGAAGGTGTGCATGAGGCGTGCACGGGAAATGCGCGTGGGATAGCGGCGATCGTGGCCGTGGTGCGTGCCCGGCTCGCACGGCAGATCAGCGACAGCCATGCCGGGACGGGTGGCGCGATTCCGATGATCACCTTGTCGCCGGAATGGGAGATGGCCTTCGCCGAAAGCCTGGTGGGGCCTGCCGAGGACCGGCAACTGGCCATGGCGCCGAGCCGGCTGGGGGAGTTCATGCGCCGCTTCCGCGAGCTGTTCGATCAGCACGGCGGCGAGAATCCTGTGTTGCTGACCAGTCCCGGCATACGTGTGGTTGTACGAAGCATCGTGGAACGGCTGCGTCCGTCGACCGCGGTGCTGTCGCAGAACGAGATTTCCGCGCGCGTGAAAGTCCGAACGTTAGGCAGTTTGTAGGCTATAGCATTGTCCAATCCAGTGCGGGCAGGCGTCGATGCTGCCCCACAGAGAGCAGACAGTTCTCCGCTGCAAGACTTTGCGCCCTGTCGGCGGCTGCTTCAGCACTCGCCGACAGGGAGCAAAAGCTTTTTGCTTCTTTTTCTCGAAAAAGAAGACGCTTCCTTACCTTCCAGCTTCGGCTCGCTTCTGCAACGGTGACTTTCAGTTGACGTGCCGGAGGTACTCCGCATGGCGCCAATCGCTGCGGGTGATCAGGCGGGATTCGGCAAGGCGGACGGAATGAAGTTTGCCGTCCAGCTTGCGGGACCAGAAATCCAGGAATTTGTGCAGCACCGGAAAGCGCGGGGCGAGGTCCAGATCCTGCCAGACGAAGGTCTGCAACAGGCCCGGGTGGTCCGGCATGTGGTAGAGGATCTCGGCGGTGGTGAGGCGGTAGCCGTTCAGTTGCGAGTCCAGGCGCATGGTCTTCCTCTGGTCTAGGTGTCTCGGCGGGTGGGGCCGTGCGGCATGGGTGATCCCTGGTCGTTTCTTGTGCGTCGTGGCGCCGTGCTCTGAGGTGGACCCATGACGGGCTCCCCGAGGATGACGCAAATGCGAGCTTCTGAGCAAAGAAAAAAGAAAGCATTAACAGGCGCTTAGCACTCCCACCGCGAGAGTGCTGCTGACCGTCGGCGGGCTGGCGAGGTGATTTCATGTCAGCCAGCGCTCTTCGATTGCGTCCTGCTGGTCACCACAGATGCCATACTGGCGGACAAGCCAGAGAAGAGAGCGCGGTGGCAAGCGGGCCGCGACAGAGGCGGTTTGCGCAGCGCGGGTTGTCGATCTTTGTCATATTAGGTCGGCGTTGCAGGGAGAGTGCCGGAGACCGGGCTGTTTTCTTTCGAGCGGGGCGCAAGGCGTTTTTCTTGCAAAGAGATTTTGCTTCTGGTGCTTGCGGCAGCGTTTGGACTGACTGGAGACGGGAGAGCCGCATTTATAGCGGTGTTCTTGATTTGTTTCCATAAGTATGATTGCGGATTTGACAGGTGTATCTGTTTCTGCCCCCATGCGCCGGCAAATCGATGCTTTGGCTTGCCTTGCTGCGCCTTCTATCCGGACGCCGCCAAGTTGCCTGACGCCACGGTTGGCACCAGGCCGTCCCTATGGTGGGGCGGTGATTCGGAGAGGCCTCATGGCAAACGGTACGGTCAAGTGGTTCAACACCACCAAGGGCTTCGGCTTCATCATGCCGAGTGATGGCGGCAAGGACGTGTTCGTGCACATCACCGCGGTGCAGGCGGCCGGGTTGCGCGGGCTGAATGACGGCCAGGCGGTGACGTACGAGGTGGTCATGGAGCGCGGCAAGGCGGCCGCGACCAACCTCAAACTGGTCTGACATTTGAGGCGCACGCTGGCCGCGGCGGTGGCGGCGTGCGCGCAGGTGGGCGGCACTCCTGCGGTCAGCCGGCGCCCAATGCGGCCGGGGAAAGGTTCCGGGGTCTGGGCAGGGCCCCGGGCCTTTGTCGACGCCCTAACTTTGTCAGACGATTGATCCACCTTCGCGCTTGACGGTGGCCACCCGGGTGGCGCCGGCCTGTTGCATGGCCTGGGTGGCCTTCATGACGGCGTCCGGGTCGTGGGCGGTGGCGGAGAGGACGAGCTCGCCGGCGGCGGCGGAGGCGTTGCGCTTGTTGCTGTAGGCGTTGTTGGCGGCCAGGTGAACGCCCTCGACGGCGCCGCCTGTGGCCAGGCCCAGGCCGGCGGCGGCACCTACCGCGAGCAGGGCGGCACCGCCGGTGGCGGCGACCACGCCGGCGCCGACAAAGGCGGCCGCC
>CAHJWU010000093.1 GCA_903643085.1 Rhodospirillales bacterium | reverse complement strand
CTCGCGCGCCCGGCGGGCCTGGGCGTCGGCTTCGGCTTTTGGGGTCAGGTCTGATGTGTCGGCCATGCTGGTGAGGTCCGGGGGTGGAAGGCCCTCTTTTCTGACAGAAAACCGAAGCGCTTCGCTACCTCGCCTGTCCTGTAGGGGCAACTTAGGCGTTTCGTGTTCGTAGAACCCGGACACGCCTTTGGATGGAGGACGTCACATGAGCTCCGGTGCTGTGTCCGAACAAACCTTCGACTGGATTTTCTTCGCCATCGTCCTCATGCCGACCGCCTACCTTGTCTGGGACTGGTACAAGAACCGCTGACCTGCCGGGTGGTGGCTTGCCCGGGCCGCCGGCCGTGCAGTGCTCCGTGGTCCGGGTGTCGCGTCCTGTCCGCGCGTTGCCGGCTGCCGCAAACGCGGGCCGGTGCGACGCCTCGGTGCTTTTTCCCGGAACAACCGCCCCCTTCGCGCCGGCCGGCCGGTGTCACGTCACTTCGTCGGTGAAGACGGTGAACCCCGACAGGATCGACGGCCCGAAGACGGTGGAGATCGCCACGTCCGTCGCATCGCGCCCGCGCGCCATCAGGACGCGCCCGATGCGCGGCTTGTTGTGGCGTGCGTCGAACGTGTACCAGCGCCCGCCCAGATAGGCCTCGAACCAGGCGGAGAAGTCGCCTGGCGGGTAGGGCGGCGGCATGCCGATGTCGCCCAGATAGCCGGTGCAGTAGCGCGCCGGGATGTTCATGCAGCGGCACAGGGCGACGGCCAGATGCGCGTAGTCGCGGCAGACGCCGCGGCCTTCCTCGTAGGCTTCCCAGGCGGTGCGCGTGGAGCGCGCGTCCTGGTAGTTGAACTTGATGTGCTGGTGGACGAAGTCGCAGATCGTCTGCACGCGGCCCCAGCCGGGCGCCGTGCCGCCGAACATCTGCCAGGCGGCATCGCTCAGACGGTCCGTCTCGCAGTACCGGCTGCCGAGCAGGAAGGTCAGTTTGTCGTCCGGCAAATCCTCCACCTTGTGCTGCACGGCGTCCCAGGCGACCTCGTCGGGCTGGCCGGTGTCGAAGCATTCGAAGTCCGTGGCCAGCGTGGTGCGGCCGGGCGGGGCCAGGATACGGGTGCAGACGTTGTCGAAGGCGTCGCGGTAGGTGCTCAACGGCGCGCCGGGGCTGACGGTGATGGGGCCAGGGGTCAGCAGGTCGCCCGCGCGGCTCGGGTGCACGCTTATGCAGAGCAGCATCGGCGTGGTTTGCGGGCAATCGAAGCTGATCTCGTAGCCGGCGCGTATCCGCATGCGGGGTGGGTCTCCAGGTGGTCGCGGCGCACGCGGCCGCGATCGCGGAAATTGTAAGCCAGTCCGAGGCGGATTATGCAACCTTCATGCCCGCCCAACCCCTGCTTGCCGCCGACGACCCGCCTCCCGTGCAGATCACCCGCAACGGGGCGGACTCGCCCTTCCTGCTGGTGTGCGACCATGGCGGGCGGCGCGTGCCGTCGGCGCTGGGCGACATGGGCGTGGCGGCACCCGACTGGGACAGGCACATCGCCTGGGACATAGGCGCCCTGGGCGTGTGCGCCGCCCTCGCCCCGGCGCTGCGCGCCACCTGCATCGCCCAGGCGTACTCCCGGCTGGTGATCGACTGCAACCGCGCGCCCGGGCACCCCACCTCGATCCCGCCGGTAAGCGACGGCACGCCTGTCCCTGCCAATGCCGGGCTGGCGGCCGAAGCCGCGGCGCTACGGGTGGCGGAAATCTTCACGCCTTATCATGCGGCCATCGCCGCGGAACTCGACCGGCGCAGGCAGGCGGGCGCGGCTGCCGTGCTGATCGCCGTGCACAGTTTTACCCCCGTCCTCGCCGGTGTCGCACGGCCCTGGCAGGCCGGCGTGCTGCACAACAGGAACCCGCGCCTGTCCCGCGCATTGGCGCGGCTGCTGCGGGTCGAGGGTTTCGTGGTGGGCGACAACGAACCATACCGGCTCAGCGACGACTCCGACTACACCGTGCCGGTTCATGCCGAACGCCGCGCCCTCGCCTATGTGGAGCTGGAGATCAGGCAGAACCTCATCGCGACGGCCGCCGGACAGCTTGCCTGGGCCGCGCTGCTGGCCAGGCTGCTGCCGCTCGCATTGGCTGAGGCTGGTGCTGCTGGAGGGGATTGAACTCTCGACCTCTCCCTTACCAAGGGAGTGCTCTACCACTGAGCTACAGCAGCGCCGGGGCAGCCATGCGGGGCCGCCGGGAGCGGCCTACCTAGACGCCGCACACCCCAAACGCAAGCCTGACCGAATCGGCAGCCTCCCCCGCGCTGCCTGCCGGAGACACAGAAAGCACTGCCCCGCGTGCTGTTCTCCTAAGACCTGCGAGCACGCGGCACGTTCGTGCGCCTGGCGCCGGATCAGGCGGCTAGCGCCCGGTACTGCTCTCCGCGCCGGGGCGGCGCCACTCAGTTCCGGCGCCAGACTTCTTCCTGCAGCAGGGTGGCAAAGCCGACCCAGGCCAGCAACGGCAGGTCCGCATAGGCGGCCTTGCGATCCACCAGCACCGCGGTGCCGGCAGTGGCCGAGGCGGTCACCACCATGCCGACTGTAACTCCGAGCGCCTCGCCCAGCCGCTTGCGGCCGAACAGCACCCAGGAAAATCCTGCGATCCCCAGCAGGTTCAGCGACCAGGCGGCCAGTGCGGTGCTCCGGCTGGGCGAGGCGGGCCTGGTCAGCAAGCGGTAGCCGGAATAGGCGAGCAATGTGTCCAGCGCCGTCCAGGCGATGCCGAACACCGGCCCGGGTGGCGTGTAGGACGGCTTGCGCAAGGCGGCATACCAGGCGGCGGTGCGCGGATGGGTGGGTCCCGGGTTCCACTGCGCGCCCAGGAGCTGCGCCGTCATCACGGCGGCGGTGGCGGCAAGCGCCGCTTCGGTCTTTTTCATGTCGCGCACACGCGCGCCGGGCGCAAAAGTTTGCCGTGCGGCCGCGCGCAACTACGTGAGGCGCGCCGCGTCTGCGTGACGCCGTCTCATCGTTGCACATCAGGAGTGGCTCATGGCTCTGCACGCAGTCGAGATCACGCCTTTGGCTGCCCTGCTTGCCGGCCTTCTGATCCTGCTGATCCCGCGCCTGCTGAACCTGATCGTGGCCGCCTACCTGATCGCGATCGGCGTGCTGGGGCTGGCGCCGTACTTCCTGCGCTAAGCCGGCCGGCGACGTTCGAACGGCATTCCGCCTGCATGCCATTGTGCTTGCATTTGCGGTGCGCGGTTCGTCTACTCGCGGCCCGGGCAATGCCAACTCCCCACCGCTTACGGTTGGTCAATGTTTCGCCGCCTATCCTGGACCGCAGGGGGCACGAGGGAGGTCATGGCTACTCGTTGGCGTCTTTACAGGAACGCCGAACCCAAGCGCTCTTTGGGCACTGCCGCGGGCCTTGTCTCGGCCTTCGTGGCGCTGGCGTTCATCACGCGGCTGCTGTGCCAGGACCCGCACAGCAACTCCGCGTTCTGGCCCGCGAACGCGGCGATGGTGGTGGCTTTGCTGGTGCTGCCCCGCGGGCTGGGCTGGCTCACCTGCCTGACGTGCTTTGCCGCGAACCTCTGCATCAACGAGGTCACCGCCTACATGCCGGCGGAGAACCTGTCGTTCTCCACCCTGAACGTGGCGGTCAGCCTGCTGGCCGCGTTCCTGACCAGGTCGCTCTGCGGCGCCACCATTGACCTCACGCGGTTCCGGCGGATGTTCATGTTCGCCGGCATCTGCTTCGTGTCGGCGGGCGCGGAAGCCGCCCTGGGTCACCTGCTGCCGCAGGCCGTGCCGGCGGAAGGCGGTCTCGCCAACTGGTTTCAATGGGTGCTGTGTGACGGTCTGGGGTTGCTGCTGGCCACGCCGGCGATCCTGCTTGCCACCAGGACGTCCCAGCCCTTCCAGGTCTGCGATGCGATGCTGGGCGAGCGGCTCCTGCTGCTCGCCGCCACGCTGGCGCTTGGCATCGTTGCGTTCTCGTTCGGCGACTCGCCGGTCTTTCTGCTCGTCTATCCGCTGCTGATGCTGACGGCGTTCCGCGCCGGGCCGGCCTGGGTGCTCGGCTCCGTCCTGCTCACCAGCCTGATCGCATCGGCGATGACGGCGCATGGCTACGGCCCGCTGGTGGTGCTGCAGCATGGCGGCCAGCTGGTCACCCAGGACACGATGCAGCCTTACCTCGTGTCGCTGTTCCTGTCTGCGGTGCCTGCCAACAACGCGCTGGGCGAGAAGAACCGTGCCGTCCACAGGCTGCGGCGCCTGAAGACCGCGATCGAGACCGACGCCAATTTCGATGCGCTGACCGCTCTGCTCAACCGTGCGGCGTTCCGGCGGCGCGTGTCGGCGGCACTGGCCTGCGGCACTGGCGGCGCGGTCCTGCTGGTCGATCTCGACCGCTTCAAGCAGGTGAACGACACCATGGGCCACCTGGCCGGTGACGCCCTGCTGCGTTCGTTCGCCAGCCGGCTGGCAGCAGCCGTGGGCGACGGCGCCGCGTCCGCCCGACTGGGCGGCGACGAGTTCGCGGTGATGCTGGAGCCTGGCCTTTCGGCCGACGACGTGGCGCGCGTGTGCGAAGCCGTCGTCGCCTCCGCCAGGGTGCCGCTCAGGTTTGCGGAAGGTATGGCCCATGTCAGCGCCTCGATCGGCGCCACGCTCGTCGGGGACGAGGCGTGCCTGGATGAGGTGCTGCGCCGGGCAGACGTGGCGCTCTATGCCGTAAAGGCGCGGGGCCGCGACGGCTATCGCCTGTTCGACGAAAGTCTGGACGCCTCCTTGCGTGACGACACGCGTCTGGCGGCCGAGCTTGCCGCCGCCCTGGACGGCGCGGGCGGCCTGATGCTGCATTACCAGCTGAAGTTTGACCGGGACGGCAGGCCGACGGGCGTGGAAGCGCTGGTAAGGTGGCAGCACCCGCGCCTGGGCCTGATCGCGCCCGGACGTTTCATCGGCATGGCGGAGGAGACCGGACTGATCCTGCCGCTCGGCGACTGGGTGCTGCGCGAGGCGCTTGCCTTCGCGCGCCGCTGGCCGAAGCTGAGCGTGGCGGTCAACATCTCTCCCGCGCAGATGCGCGCGCCCGGCTTCCTCGCCGACACGCTTGCCGCCCTGCGTGCCGCCCCCGTACGGCCCGGGCAGATCGAGCTGGAGATCACCGAAACCGCGCTGCTGGAGGAGGTGCACGACCCGGCCGGAACGATCGCGGCCCTGCGCGCGGCGGGGCTGCACATCGCGCTGGATGATTTCGGGACCGGCTACTCCTCGCTGGGCCATCTTCGCTGCTTCAGGATAGACCGGCTGAAGATCGACAGGTCGTTCGTGCTCGGCCTGTCGGACAGCCCGGAAGCCGCCGCCATAATCAGGGCGGTGATCGACCTGGGCCACGCGGTCGGGCTGGAAGTGACGGCGGAGGGCGTGGAGACCGAGGAGCAGCGCGACCACCTGCTGCGCGCGGGCGCGGACGAGTTGCAGGGCTACCTTCTGGCGCGGCCTGTGCCCGAGGAGGCATTGCTGGCGCCGGGGATGGCTTTGGTGGCGGCCTGAAGGCCGTTTAGCGCGAGCAACCTGCAAGACCCGCCATGGCCTGTCGGCTGGCGTGCGCCTGCCGGCACCGGAGCACAGCGGCCTGCTGTCGCCAAGAGCATCGGCGCGTCATGCGCGCAGGCCGCCGTCGCCTGAGAAACGCGCGCCAGACGATCGTCAGCGCGCGTCGGCAAGTGGCTCAGAAGCCAGACCGTAGCTGCCTCGCTTACACCGAGGCCAGGCCAAGTCCCGCGAGAGCGCGTACAGGCAGAACAAGACAAGGCCGCACCGCAGGCAGGGGAGAAAAGTTTTTTGCTTCTTTTTTTCAAAAAAGAAGGCCTTGCTTCCTTACGCTGCCTTAGCCTGCCCAATAACCCGCACCAGATTCCCCAGCACATCATCCGCCGCGCGCACCCGCTCGGCTACGTTCATGTCGCGCACCAGCGCCAGCTTGTGGTCCGGCCGCAGCTTCACCAGCCCCTTGCGCGTGCCCAGCCAGGCGATCAGCCCGGACGGGTTGCTGAAAGCGTTGCCGCGGAACTGCAGCACCATGCCTTTCGGGCCAGCCTCCAGCTTCTCCACGCCTGCCACCCGGCAGGCGCGCTTCAGACGGACGACCTGCAGAAGGTTGTCCACCTCTTCCGGCAGCGGGCCGAAGCGATCGACCAGCTCGGCGGCCAGCGCCTCGCTCTCGCCGTCCGTGGTCAGCGCGCCAATCCGGCGATACAGGCCTAGCCGCACGGGAAGGTCGCGCACGTAGGCGTCCGGGATGAGCACGGGCAGGCCGAGGTTGATGTTCGGGGTCCAGTCGCGGTCCTCGGTGCGCACGCGGCCGCGCGCGGAGCGCATCTCGGCGACCGCATCCTCCAGCATCTGCTGGTAGAGCTCGATGCCCACCTCGCGTATGTGGCCGGACTGTTCGTCGCCCAGCAGGTTGCCGGCGCCGCGAATGTCGAGGTCGTGGCTGGCGAGCGTGAAGCCGGCGCCGAGCTGGTCCAGCGTCTGCATCACGTGCAGGCGCTTTTCGGCAGCACCTGAGAGCTTCGAGCCGGGCGGCCAGGTGAGATAGGCGTAGCCGCGCTGCTTGCCGCGGCCGACGCGGCCGCGCAGCTGATAGAGCTGGCCCAGGCCGAACATGTCCGCGCGGTGTATCACCAGCGTGTTGACCGCCGGCATGTCCAGGCCGCTCTCTACGATGTTGGTGGACAGCAGGATGTCGTATTTGCCGTCGCCGAACTCGGTCATCACCCGTTCCAGCTCGGTGGGCGCCAGGCGGCCATGCGCCTCGACGATGCGCGCTTCGGGTACGATCTCGCGCAGCCGCGTCTGCATCTTCGGCATGTCTTCCAGGCGCGGGACCACGCAGAATATCTGGCCGCCGCGGAAGCGCTCGCGCTGTATCGCCTCGCGCACCACCACGTAGTCGAACGGCATGATGAAGGTGCGCACCGCCATGCGATCGACTGGCGGGGTGGCGATAAGGCTCATCTCGCGCACGCCGGTCAGGGCGAGTTGCAGGGTGCGCGGGATCGGCGTGGCGGTCAGCGTCAGCACGTGCACGTCCGCCTTCAGCGCCTTCAGCTTCTCCTTGTGGCTGACGCCGAAATGCTGCTCCTCGTCGACGATCAGCAGGCCGAGGTCGGAGAACTCGATGCCCTTGGCCAGCAGCGCGTGGGTGCCGATGACGATGTTGATGTCGCCGGTTGCCAGGCCGCGCTTCACTTCGGCCGCGTCCTTGGCGGTCACCATGCGGCTGAGCTGGCCGACCTTCACCGGCAGCCCTTCGAAACGTGCGGTGAAGCCGCGGAAGTGCTGGCGGGCGAGCAGTGTGGTCGGCACCACCACGGCCACCTGGCTGCCGGACATCGCCACCGCAAAGGCGGCGCGCAGGGCGACCTCGGTTTTGCCGAAGCCCACGTCGCCGCAGATCAGGCGATCCATCGGTTTGCCGGAAGACAGGTCCTCCAGCACGTCGGCGATCGCGCGGGTCTGGTCGTCGGTCTCGGCGAACGGGAAGCGGGCGCAGAACTCGTCCCACGTGCCCTCGGGCGGGGCGATGGTCATGGCGTCGCGCACGCGGCGTTCGGCGGCGATGCGTATCAGCGCGCCGGCCATGTCGCGTATGCGCTGTTTCATGCGCGCCTTGCGGCTCTGCCAACCGGCGCCGCCGAGCTTGTCGAGCGCCACGCCCTGCGTCTCGCTGCCGAAGCGGGAGAGCAGCTCGATGTTCTCCACCGGCAGGAACAGCTTCTCGTTGCCGTCATAGACTAGCCGCAGGCAGTCATGCGGGGCCATGCCGATCTTCAGCGTCTCCAGCCCGTCATAGCGGCCGATGCCGTAATCCTGGTGCACCACCAGGTCGCCGTCGGCGATCTCGGTGGCTTCGGCGATGAACTGGTCGGCGCGCTTGCGCTTCTTGGCCGGCCGGCTGATGCGCTCGCCCAGCAGGTCCTGCTCGCCGACTATGGCGAAATCATCCGCGGTGAAGCCGCGCTCCAGGCCGAGCGTGATGATGGCGATCACGTCCACCCGCATCCGCCGCACCGATGCCCAATCGTCCGCCGGCTCGGCGCGTATCTTGTGCTCGCCGAGCAGTGTGGCCAGCCGGGCGCGCGAGCCGCGGCTCCAGGCGGCGACCACCGTGCGCCGCCCCTGTTTCGCCCAATTCGCCGCCTGCGCGGAGAGCTGCTGGTACACGTTCGACGAGATGCCCGCGCCCGCCTGGGTGAACACCACGCCCGGCCGGCCGCCGGCATCGAAACCGCCGGCGCCGTCCGGCATGCCGTAAGGGCTGAACACGAAGCACGGCAGGCCGGCAAGCATCGCGTCCCAACCGGCGCGGTCCAGATACAGGCGCTCGCTCGGCAGCGGCCGGTACGGCACCTCGCCATCCCGCGGCACCATCTTTCGCGACTGGTAGTGGTCGGCGATCATCTCCAGGCGCGCGGTCAGCGCCTCCTCGCCCTGCCCGTCCAAGGATACGGACGGATCAGGCAGGTAATCGAGCAGCGTCTCCATGCCTTCGTGGAACAGCGGCACCCAGTGCTCCATGCCGGGGTAGCGGCGGCCGGTGGAGATCGCCTCGTAGATCGGATCGTTTGCCGCCGCTTGGCCGAACAGGTCGCGCCACTCGGTGCGGAAGCGGCCGATGCTGGCCTGGTCAAGCGACACCTCGCTGACCGGACGCAGGAAGAAGAAGGCGGCGGGCTCGGTGCTGCGCTGGGTCGCAGGGTCGAAGCGGCGCACGCTCTCCACCGTGTCGCCGAAGAAATCCAGGCGGACCGGGTCGCCCTCGCCGGAGGGGAAGATGTCGATGATGCCGCCGCGCACGGCGTATTCGCCGGGCTCCATCACCGTGTCCGCCCGGCCGTAGCCGTGCGATTCCAGGTAGGCGATCAGGGCTTCGGGCTTCACCGTGCCGCCGGCGCGCACGTCCAGGCTCTCGCCCAGGAACACTAGGCGGGGCGGCACGCGCTGGACGGCGGCGTTCACCGTGGTCAGCACGATCCGCTTGCCCGAAGGCGAGTCCAGCAGGCGGGACAGCGTGGCGATGCGCTCGCTGATCACCGCGGGATTTGGCGACACCCGGTCATACGGCAGGCAATCCCAGGCGGGGAAGCGCAGCACCTCGATGTCCGGCGCGAAATAGGCAAGCATCTCGGCGAGGCGCACCATGCGCTGCTCGTTGCGCGCCACGTGCAGCAGCGTGCCGGTGTGCTCCTGCGCGCGACGTATCAGCAGCAGCGCGTCGTAGCCTTCGGGCGCGCCGTAGATCGTGGCGAGGCTCACGCTTGCGGCCCCTGGCCGCGGGCTTCGCGCATCGCCCGCAGCATCGGCGTGTCGTGCTCCGGCGGGATGGGCGTGCGGCCGGTCAGCCAATCGGCCAGCCAGGTGTCGGGCAGCTCCATGATCACCTCGAGCACGCCGATCTCGTCGGCGGAGAACGCGGCGAGGCGGGTGGCGACGAAGTTGCCGATCAGGATGTCGTTCTCGCGCGTGCCGCGATGGCTGGCGCGGAACAGCAGGCGGCGCCTGCGGCCTTCTAGCGGGGTGGTGTCTTGCATGGTGCGGGTGACATATAGCGGGGTGCGGCAGGGAAGGAAGGAAGCAGTTCTTTTTTGAAAAAAAGAACCAAAAAACTTTTGCTTCCCCGGCTGCACGCGGGCGCGGCCTGGTTCTGCCAACACGCGTATCTGCAGGACCTGAGCGGGCGATGATGCAGGCGCAGGAGCAAAAGTTTTTTGCTTCTTTTTTTCAAAAAAGAAGGCCTTTCTTCCTTTGACCGACATCCTGGCGCCTCTCCTCGAACCAGCCGCCACGCTGCGCGGCGTAGGCCCCGCGCTGGCCACCCTGCTCGCCAAGCTGACCGGCGGCACCCGCGTGCTGGACCTGCTGTTCCACCTGCCGGAAAGCTTCGTGGACAGGCGGCACCGGCCGACGATCAAGGCGGCGCTGCCCGGCCAGGTGGCGACGCTGGAGGTGGAGGTTGTCCGCCACGACAAGCCGGCGACGAACCGGCAGCCCTGGCGGGTGATCGTGAAGGACGGCACGGCATTCGCGGAGCTGGTGTTTTTCAAGCCGGCGCGGGCGCAGGCGCTGACTGTCGGGTCGAGGATACTCGTCTCCGGCCGGCTGGACAGTTTTGCAGACCGGCTGACGATGCCGCACCCGGACCACATCGCGCCGGCCGGGCGGCCGGAACTCATCCCGCCGCTGGAACCGGTGTGGCCGCTGACGGCCGGGCTGTTTCCCAGCCAGCTGCGCGCGGCGCTGACGCAGTGCCTGGCGCGTATTCCGCCTTTGCCCGAGTGGCACGAGCCCACGCTCCTGAAGCGCGAGCGCTGGCCTGCCTTCGCCGAGGCGCTGTGCGCGCTGCACACGCCGCGCGAGCATCCCGGCCAGGAGGTGCGGGCGCGTCTGGCGTACGACGAGCTGCTGGCCCACCAGATCGCCATCTCCTGGATGCGCAGCCGGGAGCGCGCCCGGCCGGGGCGCGCGCTCGCCGGAGACGGTGCGCTGCGCCAGGCC
>CAHJWU010000092.1 GCA_903643085.1 Rhodospirillales bacterium | reverse complement strand
CGCAGCAGGCGCCAAAGCGCCCACTCGCCGACGCCGGCCACCGCCAGCACCAGCGCGAGCCGCCAGGCCGCGTCCACGGCGCGCGCCCGCGATACGGGGTTCTCCGCCGTGCGCAGCGTGAAAGCCCAGACGCTCGGCAGGTTGCCCAGCACGCGGCCGAAGCTGACGAACTGGCCGGACAGGCCGGACATCCAGGCCGTGCCGTCCTTGAGCAGTTGCGCGCCGACGCTGTCCGGCGCCAACGGCGCAGGCGCGGCCGGCTTGGGCGGGTTCACCACGGCGACGGCTTTCTGCAACGTCTCCAGCGTGGCGGTGAACGCCGCGCGCTTCTGCGGATCGTTCAGCAGGTCGATCATCTGCCTGGTCTCGGCCGGCGTCAGCGCAGGCGCGGCCGGCGGCCTGGCGGCAGCCGCGGGGACTGCCGGCGGATGCGGCAACGCCAAAGCAGGCACCTGCGCCCTGGCTGACGGCAGCGCGGCCAGCAGCATCGCCGCGCTCACAAGCCAAGAGCGGGCAAGCCAAGCGCGGGCAAGCCAGGCGCTCACAAGCCAAGAGCGGGGGTGCACAAGCCGGAGCCAGGCCTTATGTCCGGGCGATGACGTCAATACTGATGATCCTCCTGCTCGTGGCCATGCTCGGCGTGGTGGTCGTGCTCGGCCTGGGCATGGTCGGCGTCGTACGCGGGGGTGATCCGCGCCGCTCCAACGCGCTGATGCGTGCGCGTGTTCTGCTGCAAGGCCTGGCACTGGGCCTCATGGTCCTGATATTGCTGCTCAGGCATAGCTGAAAGGCGACGCCATGCCGCTTGACACCACAGGCGAAATCCCCGGCCCGAACCGCAACGTGCTCGGCGGCAGGCTGGAATCCTGCTCGCAGGACCCGATGACCGGCTTCACCCGCAACGGCTGCTGCGATACCGGCCCAGGCGATGTGGGCAGCCACACGGTCTGCGCGGTGATGACGGCGGAGTTCCTGGCGCACAGCCGGCAGCGTGGCAACGACCTCTCCACTCCACGGCCGGAATATGGGTTTGCCGGCTTGCGCCCTGGCGACCAGTGGTGCCTGTGCGCGACGCGCTGGCAGGAGGCGCTGGTGGCCGGCTGCGCGCCGCGTGTGGTGCTCAAGGCGACCAACATGGCGGCTCTGCTGCATTGTGACCTGGCGGACCTTACGGCCCACGCGTAGGGGCCAACGTCTCCAGACAAAAAGACGCACGAAGCTGCCTCCCCGCATTCGCGCGGCCGGTTTCGTCCCGCGTTCCCGGACCTCCGGCGAAGTCTGCCAGCAAGGTGTTCGCAAGTTGCTGCGGATGGGTGTGCAGGCAAAAGGAGCAAAAGTTTTTGGTCCTTTTTTTCAAAAAAGGACTGCTTGCCTGCTATGCCCGGCGCAGCCGCAAGCCGGCCTCACTTCCCGGGCGTGGGGATGGTGCTGACCGTCCCGTTAGGCCCGATCACCGTACTGGTCCCGTTCCCGTTCGGCACCACGATGCTGCCGTTCCCCGTGGGCCCGTTCAGCGACTTCACGTCGCCGCCGCCGCCTGTCACCACGCCTGTGCGCCCGCCCGGCAGGTTGACGACGCCGCCCGGGAACGAGGCGACGGGCGGCTGCACGTGGGTCTGCTGCTCGGGCACCTCGTAGCCGGGCAGTTGCGGCAGCGGCTGCAGCGGCGCGTAGTCCGGGCCGCCGGGGCCGCCGCCTGACATCTCGTGGGCCTGCTGCTTCTGCAGGTCCTTCAGGGTGGGCGGCGCCTTGGGCGGCGCCGGCCACAAATCACCGGCTTCGTAGAGCATCGGCTTGGGCTCGTCGTTGGTCCCGCCGCGCACCTTGGCGTAGGTCTCGTTGGCGCTGCCCGTCGAGGGCGCGGGCGTGATGTTGGGGTTGTCGTGGAACGGCAGGCGGAACGTGTCGCCCCAGTACGAATACACGCCCGATCCGGCGCAGCCTGACAGCAGGCCGGCAGCCAGCAGAGTGGCCACCGGCCTGGCGCCGCGCCCTTTGGGTCGATCCGCATCCGTCATCAGGCAACACTTTCCAGCAAGTGGGGCGCAACATGCCTGCTGGCACGCTGCTTCTCAAGCCGCCGCGTCCGGCCGCCTCACGAAATCCGTGATCCACCGCGCCACCACCGCGGGATCGTTCAACGGCAACCAGGCCTGCTGCGGCAGCAGGCCGGGCATGGCCGCAGGCGGCGCGTCTGCGGCCACGGCCAGGATGGCGGGAGCAGTAGGCCACAGAGGTGGTTTGCCGATGCTTAACCGGTGCACCTCGATCTGCGGCAGGCCGGAGGACTTGAACCCTTCCACCAAAACGAGGTCGACCGGCGCCAGGCGGCTGGCGAGCAGTACAGGGTCCGGCGCGTCCGTCGCCTCGCGCAGCAGCGCCCAGCGCTGGCCGCCCACCACCAGCACTTCTTCGGCGCCGGCCTCGCGGTGACGGAAGCTGTCCTTGCCCGGGCGGTCCAGCTCCAGCCCGTGATGGGCGTGCTTGATGGTTGAGACGCGCAGCCCGGCCGCGCGCAGCAACGGCAGCACGGCCACGAGCAGCGTGGTCTTGCCGCTGCCGGACCAGCCCACCAGCCCAAGTAGCCTCAGTGCGGCACCGCCGGCGAGGAGCCGGGAGCAGGACGGAGCTGCTTGGGGCGCAGATGCTCCAGGCCGGCGCGCAGGTAGTCCCAGCCGGTGATGAGCGTCAGGAGTGCGGCGGCCCACAGCATGGCGGTGCCGATCAGTCCCACGGGCAGGAAGCCGAGATGCAGCACCGCCGCTCCGTCGTCGCCCGCCAGCAAGGTGCCGAGTGCCCCCATCTGCAGGCCGGTCTTCCATTTCGCCAGCCTGGTGACCGGCAGCCCCACCGCCAGGCCGGCCAGGTACTCGCGCAGGCCGCTGACCAGTATCTCGCGGCACAGTATGACGATCGCGGGAGGCAGCCCGTGATACGGCAGGCGGCCATGGCCTGCCAGGACCATGAGCGTGGCGCCCACCAGCAGCTTGTCGGCGATCGGGTCCAGCATGCGGCCGAGATCGGACTGCATCTGGCGGTTCCGGGCGATGCGGCCGTCCAGGTAGTCGGTGATGCCGGCCGCGCCGAACACCAGCATGGCGGCCACGTGCCCGCCGGGGATGCGCAGCGCCACCAGCGCCACCAGCACCGGTATGGCCGCGATGCGCGAGAGGGTAAGCAGGGTGGGAAGGTTGGGCATCATGCGGCGTTCACGATAGCCCGAAGCGCTGCCCGGGTCAGCCGCTATCTATGCGGGCAGGGATCGTCCAAAAAAAGACGATTTTCTTGGTAATGCACTCAAATTTGCTTGCGAAGCAGAATCGTTTCTGCCAAGCTTTGCTCATGGAAGACGAACCCGTACTACGCGAAGCCATCTCCCGCCGTGACGCGGCGCTTGCCGAAGCGCGCCGGCTGGACGAGTTCGTCCGCCTGTATAACGAGTTGCGTGGCCGTCCCGCGCTGAGCATCGTGACGGACGGCAGGGCGGCGGCGGAGTCGCCGGCCGGCGAGTTCATGCTCGACAAGAGCCGCCCGAACATCAGGTAGGCCTGCGGTTCCTGCGGCTCCGGCGGCTTTTGCAGAGGCAGGCGGCCGACGAGGCCGAACGCTACCTCAGAAATCCCGCATCATGCGGCCTGTCGCGCACGTCCGTGCCCTGTTCGCCGTCTTCCACGTCGCTGTCCTCCAACGTGTCGGCGGCGAAGTTCCGCTCGCCATGGTCGTGCAACGCCTCCTGCTCGAGCTTGCCGGCCGTGCGATCAACCACGTAGACCCGGCTCAGCTTGCGGCGTTCCGCCTCGCCCTCCGCCGCCTGCACCGCCTGGTCCAGGCTCATCGGCTGACCATCCCTAGTTATGGCCGGCAACGTTGCGCTCTCCGCACCATACAAGACGATCTCGGTGACGACCGCTCCGGGATCGTCCTCGCCCATGCGGCGCAGGACCAGCGCGTGATTGCCGTAATCAGGCACCGGGTCGTGCGGCGCCAGGCGGATCGTTTCTACCATGGATGATCTCCTTCGCCCTCGGAACGGCGGGGCGGCTTGCCGGGTTGCGCCGGAAGGTAGAAAGCAAGCAGTCCTTGTTTGAACAAAGACCAGCCTTGCTTCTCCCGCCCGCGCGAGCACCCGCCTCCCTCCTGCAGGCGACCGGGCTGGCCGCATGGGACGGGATGCGATGCGGCGGGAGAAGCAAAAGTTTTTTGCTTCTTTTTCTCAAAAAAGAAGGCCTTTCTTCCTTCCCTCCATGCAAAACCTCCTAGAAGGCTATCAGAGATTCCGCGCCAGAAGCTGGCCGGAGCGGCGCGCCACGTTCGAGGCCCTCTCGGATAACGGCCAGCGCCCGCAGGTGATGGTCATCGCCTGCGTGGACAGCCGCGTGGACCCCGCGGTGATCTTCGACACCGCGCCTGGCCAGTTGCTGACCATACGCAACGTGGCCAACCTGGTGCCGCCCTACGCGCCGGACGCCGCCTATCAGGGCACCAGCGCCGCGCTCGAGTTCGGCGTGCGGGTGCTGGAAATCCCGCATCTGGTCGTCCTCGGCCACGGGCAGTGCGGCGGCGTACGCGCGCTGCTGGACGGGGCGCCGCCGAACGCCGGCGATTTCGTCGCACAGTGGATGTCTATCGCCGAGCCGGCCAGGCAGGCTGCGCTGCGCTGCGCGGATGCCGAGGCGCGCGAGCGATGCTGCGAGCAGGAGGTGGTGAAGACCTCGCTGGTGAACTTGCGCAGCTTTCCCTGGATCGCCGAGCGCGAGGCCGCCGGGCGATTGACGCTGCACGGGGCGTGGTTCGCGATCAGGACGGGTGTGCTGCGTGTGCTGCGGCCGGACGGCGTGTTCGGCGATCACCCTGGGTGAGCAGGGACCAAACACCGGAACTTCTGCGAACCCGCGGCCGCACGTCGGACACCGCGGACACGCCGGCTCACGTGCCATTCTACCGCTTCGCCTCACTCGACGAGATGACGCTGCCAGGCGGCTGCGTGCTGGTCGGCGTGGAACTGCTGGACGCGGCCGCCGACCTGCCCAGCTTCCGCCATCCGCTGCGCGCCGCCTACGTGCTGGGTCCGGAGCGCGCCGGCCTCTCGCCCGCCATGCTGGCGCGCTGCCGCCACATGGTGCGCATCCACGCGGTTCGCGCTGAACCTGTCCGTGGTTGGCGCCCTGGTGTTGTACGACCGGCTGATCCAGCACGGGCGCTTGGCGGAGCGGCGGGGCCGGCGCGGCACGGGGACCCGGTGTTCCGGCGGACGCAGCCGGATTGGAAGTGAAGGCAGGCAAGGCCTTCTTTTTTGAGAAAAAGAAGCAAAAAACTTTTGCTCCTGGCGCCGGCATCTCAGTGCGCGCCAGCCCTGCGCATAGACGCACGCTGGCAGAACCGGGCCGTGCCGTCATGCAGGCGGAGAAGCAAAAGTTTTTTGCTTCTTTTTTTCAAAAAAGAAGGCCTTGCCTTGCCTTCCTTGCCCTTGTCCCTCCCCAGCCGTATCTCTCCCGCCAATGCGCGCCGTCCTGCCCGCCCTCCTCCTCTGCCTCGCCACGCAAGCTCTCGCCGAGCCGGTGCGCCCCCATGCCATCGGCAAGTTCGGCCAGTGGCAGGCGGCGACCCATGCCGAAGACGGCGGCACCACCTGCTTCGCCTTCACGCGCCCCGAGGCCACCCCGCAACGCATCCCTGGCCGTGGGGACGTGGTGCTCAGCGTCACCCGGCGGCCGAGAAGCCATGACGTGGTGGCGATCAGCGCCGGCTTCGTGCTGTCCGGCCACGAGGACGCGCCGCTGCAGGCCGGCACCACGCGCATGCTGTTCTACATCGCCGGCCGCTCCGCCTTCGCGCATGACAACGCGGCCGCCATCGCCACCTTCGGCCACGAGGCCAGCGTGTACGCCCGCCTGCCCGGCCCGCGCGGCCTTACCGCCAACGACCGGTTCAGCCTGAGGGGCTTCGGAGAGGCGCTGGCCGCCATGTCCAAGGCCTGCCCGGCATGAGCGTCTTGCCGCCGCGCGTAGCATTCTCGCGAACATCAGCCAGCGCCGAGCTGACAGAGGCCGAGCGCACCCGCATCCTCGCCAAATCCGCACTGTTCAACCCGCCGCCGCACGTGCTGGCCGACGGCCGGCGGGACCTGGTGGGCCTCTCGCGCGAGGAGCTGGCGGAGGAGATCGCGGCCATCGGCGAGAAGGCTTTCCGGGTGAA
Organism: Rhodospirillales bacterium; assembly: GCA_903643085.1. GTDB lineage: Bacteria > Pseudomonadota > Alphaproteobacteria > Acetobacterales > Acetobacteraceae > BOG-908. The sequence continues at coordinate 4,433 of CAHJWU010000092.1, read as the reverse complement.
GCAGCTCTGGCACTGGATCTACCACCAGGGCGTCACCGACTTCGCCGCCATGAGCTCGATCGCCAGGCCGCTGCAGGCCAGGCTGGCCGAGCGCTTCGTCATCGGCCGCCCGGTCGCCGCCACCGTGCAGACCAGCACGGACGAGACGCGCAAGTTCCTGTTCCGCTTCCGCGACGGCCAGGAGGCGGAGACCGTCTACATCCCCGACCAGTCGCAGGACCGCGGTGCGGTGTGCATCAGCAGCCAGGTCGGCTGCACGCTGTCCTGCCGCTTCTGCCATACCGGCACGCAGACCCTGGTGCGCAACCTGGGCCCGGCCGAGATCGTCGGCCAGTTCATGGCCGCGCGCGACAGCTACAACGAGTGGCCCAGCCCGCAAGGCGAGACGCCACGCCTGCTCAGCACCATCGTGCTGATGGGCATGGGCGAGCCGCTCTACAATTACGAGAACGTCGCGAAAGCGATGCGCATCGTCATGGACGGCGAGGGCATCGGCCTGTCGCGCCGCCGCATCACGCTGTCCACCAGCGGCGTGGTGCCGATGATGGACCGCGCCGGCGCCGAACTGGGCGTGAACCTCGCTGTCTCGCTGCATGCCGTGCGTGACGATCTGCGCGACGAGCTGGTTCCGCTGAACCGCAAATACCCGATCGCCGAGCTGCTGGACGCGTGCCGCCGCTATCCCGGTGCCACCAACGCGCGCCGCATTACATTTGAATACGTCATGTTGCGCGGCGTGAACGACAGCGAGGCGGAGGCGCGCGAGCTGGTGCGTTTGATCGCCGGCATTCCGGCGAAAGTGAACCTCATTCCGTTCAATCCCTGGCCTGGCAGTTCTTACGAGGCCAGCAGCGGGAATGCGCTGCACCGGTTTTCGAAGATCGTGATGGAGGCTGGGTTTGCCTCGCCTATTCGTACGCCGCGGGGGCAGGATATTCTTGCGGCTTGCGGGCAGTTGCGGACGGAGAGTCAGCGAAGGAAGTAAGGCCTTCTTTTTTGAAAAAAGCAAAAAACTTTTATCTCCCCGCCGGCATCACGGCGCGCTCTGGTCCTGCAACGGCGCGCACTGGCAGAACAGGCAACACGCCGATGCAGCGGGGGAGATAAAAATTTTTTTGCTTCTTTTTTTCAAAAAAGAAGGCCTTCCTTACACCTCCCGCCCCAGCACGAAATCATCGAACCGCGCACTGCCCACCTGAAACACCCGCGTGCCGATCTCGCAAAACCCCTGCCGCCGATAGAACGCCACCGCACGCTCGTTCCGCTTCAGCACACCGAGCACCACCTGCCGTGCGCCACGCCGCGCACTCTCCGCGATCGCGCAGGACATCAGCGCGTACCCGACACCCGTGCCTTGGTAGCGCGAGAGCACATAGATGCGCTGCACCTCCAGATCGTCAGGATGCGGCGCGTCACCGGGCAGAGTCGCCGGCATCAGGACCAGGTAGCCGACGGCAGTGCGCCGCACGGTCTGCGCGATCCAGATGACGACTCTGTGGTCCGCAAGCCAGGCCTCGTAGACCGCCACGGCATGGCGGTGCTCGCAATGCGCCACGATGTCCGGGCCGTCCACCAGTTCGGCATAGGTCTCCAGCATGGTGGCCGAGCCAAGCAAAGAGAGTGCACGCGCATCTTCGCGGACCGCCGGCCTGATGGAGAGTTCGGCCACGCTGCCGCGTTACCCGCAAAACTTTGACAAAGTGAGCAAGCAGGCTTCCTTCAGAGTGTCCCGCCGCGCCGCCCAGCGCGCGCGCCCAGCCGCAGACGCAACGCGTTCAGCTTGATGAACCCCTGTGCATCCACCTGGTCGTAGGCGCCCTGGTCGTCCTCGAACGTCACCACGCTGGTTGAGTACAGGCTGTTCGGGCTTTCACGGCCCACCACCGTGGCGTTGCCCTTGTAGAGTTGCAGACGCACCTGGCCGCTGACGCTGGCCTGGCTGGTGTCGATCAGCGCCTGCAGCATCCGCCGCTCCGGCGAAAACCAGAAGCCGTTGTAGATGAGCGATGCGTAGCGCGGCATCAGGCTGTCTTTCAGGTGGCCCGCCTCGCGGTCCAGCGTGATCGATTCGATGCCGCGGTGAGCGGCCAGCAAAATGGTGCCGCCCGGCGTCTCGTAGATGCCGCGGGACTTCATCCCGACGAAGCGGTTCTCCACCAGGTCCAGCCGGCCGATGCCGTTGGCGCGGCCCAGCGCGTTGAGCCTGGTCAGCAGGGCGGCTGGTGACAGTCGTGCGCCGTCGACCGCCACCGGGTCGCCGGCTTCGAAGTCGATGGTCAGCAGCGTGGCGCGGTCCGGCGCGTCAAGCGGGCTGATGGTGCGCTGGAACACCATCTCGTCGGGCGGCAAAGCGGGGTCCTCGAGGATCTTGCCCTCGGAAGACGAGTGCAGGAGGTTGGCATCCACCGAGAACGGCGCGTCGCCGCGCTTGTCCCGCGTGACGGGTATCTGGTGCGCGTCGGCGAACTCGAGCAGGCGGGTGCGGCTGGTCAGCTCCCACTCCCGCCAGGGGGCGATGACGCGAACGTCCGGGTTGAGCGCGTAGTAGGCCAGTTCGAAGCGCACCTGGTCGTTGCCCTTGCCGGTGGCGCCGTGGGCCACGGCATCGGCGCCCGTGGCCCCGGCGATCTCGATCTGGCGCTGAGCGATCAGCGGGCGGGCGATCGAGGTGCCCAGGAGGTACTGGCCCTCGTAGAGCGTGTTGGCGCGGAACATCGGAAAGACGAAGTCGCGCACGAAGGTCTCGCGCAGGTCTTCGACGAAGATCTCGCGCACACCGGCCTGTTCGGCCTTGCGCCTGGCCGACGCCAGCTCGGCGCCGCCGTCCTCCACCGACTGGCCCAGATCGGCGGTGAAGGTCACCACCTCGCAGCGGTAGGTGGTCTGGAGCCACCTGAGGATGACGCTGGTGTCCAGGCCGCCCGAGTAGGCGAGGACGACTTTTTTCACGTTTGCTGTTGTCACGCGTCAGGTGGTAGCGGCGGCACGAAGGGTAGGCAAGGAAGGCCGTCCTCTCGAAGAAGAAAGCAAACACCTTTGGTTCGCTGTCGCGGTCCTGTCCGGTAGTTCCGCGACAGCGCATACAGAGATTTCGCTCTGTTTAGAAAAGCAGGCTTTCCCTGGCTGCCGCGATCCTGCGGACATCCTGCGCCGCGGGACTGTTGGGGTGGCGCGTCAGCAAAGGCGTCTGCCGGCGTATCGCATCGCGCACCCGGTCGTCCCGCCGGACGATCCCGGCGAGCGTCGGGGCGCGTCCCAGAAATTGCGCGCAGACGCGCGCCAGTGTGGCGAAGGTGCGCTTGCCGCTGGCCGCCGTTGCGGCCTGGTTCACCACCACGCGCGCATCCGGCACCTGGCCGGCCGCGGCGCAATCCGACGCGTATAGCTTCAGTACGGCGTAGGCGTCGGTGAGCGAAGTGGGCTCGTCAGTCGCCACCACGAACAGCGTGTCCGCCCATGCGGCGAGCCGGCGGTTTGCGGCGTCCAGCCCGGCGCCGAGATCGATCAGCAGGGTGGCGTAATCCTGGATGGCCAGGCTTTCCAGCAACCAGTCGAGAATGGCAGGAGGCAGGGCGGCGAGGGAGCCGGACCCGGAGCGGCCGGGCAGGATGTGGAAACCGCAGGCCGGCACGGGGATGGCGGCCTGCGCCAGGGGCACGCGGCCGGAGAGCACGGCGGCCAGGTCGCAGGGCGGATTGAGACCGAGCTGGACGTCTATGTTGGCCAGGCCGAAATCGCCGTCCGCGAGCAGGACGCGGCCGCCGGCCTGCGCCAGCGCATGGGCCAGCGTGATGGCGAACCAGGTCTTGCCGACGCCGCCCTTGCCGGAAGCAATGGCGATCCGGCGCGGGCCGGGGTGCGTGGCGGGCGGCGGGCTATCCATTTGGCTGCGTGTTCCGTGCATGGGCTTGGGCTTGGGCTTGGGCTTGGGCGCGTGCGGTGGGAAAGACAGGCGCCCGCAGGCGCTGCGGCGGCGGCTGGGCGCGCAGCAGCCGCTCTGCGAGCAAGGCGGGCGTGAGGGCCACCAAACCATCCGTGGCGCCGGTGCCGATGCCGGCTTCCGTCAGCACCAGCCCGGGCCCGGACGGGTCCGCCACGGCCAGCACGCTGCCCAGGCGCCGCGCGATGTCCAGCCGGGTTGGCAGCAGGTGGGCGATGCCGATGCCGGCGAACACCATGGCCTGCTCCGCCGCTTCTTCCGGATGCGCGCCGGCCTGCATGACGAGAACCGGGGTGGCGCCGGCCGCCTCTGTCAGCGCGGTGAGCGCTTCGGCTTCGGCGGGTTCGAACGGGTTGATGCCCGCGGTGTCGATGAGGACCGGCGTGCCCGGGGCCGCTTCTGCCAGCGCGCGGGTGAGCGTTGCTGGCGTGCTCGCCGCCAGCAACGTGAGGCCGAGCAGGCGGGTGTAGGCGGCCAGCTCCTCAGCACCGCC
>CAHJWU010000091.1 GCA_903643085.1 Rhodospirillales bacterium | reverse complement strand
GCGCCGCCGCCGCCGCCAGCGCCGGAAGCGCCGTCGCCTTGCGCAGGACCACGCCGCGAGCTGCCTCCTCACAGCCGAGCTGAAGCAGCAGCCGCGCCGCCTCCGGCGCCACCCAGCCGATCTGGGTGGCGGCGAGCAGAAACGGCAGACGATCGCCGGGGAAGCGCGCGCTGCGTATGGCCTCGATATGCCGGAGCAGGCTCATACGGTGGCGAGCAAGCAGGCAGGCGAGTCTTTTTCGAAGAACCGAACCAAACCTTCGCCTCCCGGCTGGCACCAGGACGCGCGCCGGCTTCGCAGGCGCGCGTCCAGACAGAACCGGCGCGCGGCGCCGGGCAGGCGGCAAGCAGACGTTCCTTGCGTCTGTCTTGCAAAAAGAAGCTGCCTGCCTGCTTCCGTCCCAAGCAAACCTTTGAAACCAACCCGCCCCATGCCACATCCGATCCCATGCGAGTGATGGCGTCCAACCGACTGGCCCTGCCAGGCAAATCCCGGTCCAACTGGGACACGATCAAGTCGCTGGCTCCCTATCTCTGGCCCAAGAACAATGCGGGCGCGCGGTTCCGCGTGGTCCTCGCGATGTCGTTCCTGGTGCTGTCCAAGGTGGCCAACGTTTACGTGCCGGTGTTCTACGCCCGTGCCGTCGATGCGCTGTCCAACCGCGGCGGCGTCGCCCACGTGCTGGCTGTCCCGGTCGGCCTGATCGTCATCTATGGCCTGGTCCGCCTCTCCTCGGCCGGGTTCGGCGAGCTGCGGGACGCGGTGTTCGCCGCCGTGCAGCAGCGCACGGTCCGCAGCGTCGCCCTGCAGACGTTCCAGCACATGCACCGCCTCAGCCTGCGCTTCCACCTGGACCGCCAGACTGGCGGCGTGTCGCGCGCGATCGAGCGGGGCAGCGCCGGCATCGAGCAGGTGCTGCGCCTGGCTGTCTTCAACCTGGTGCCCACGCTCATCGAGCTGCTGCTCGTCACCGCCGTGATGTGGCGCATCTTCGACTGGCGGTTCGCGCTGGTAACCTTCGGCGCGGTGGCCGGCTACATTGCCTTCACCCTCTCCTTCGCAACCTGGCGTGTCCGCTTCCGCCGCACGATGAACGAGAGCGACACCGCGGCCCAGGCCAAGGCGGTGGACAGCCTGCTGAACTACGAGACGGTGAAGTATTTCGGCAACGAGGCGCACGAGGCGCGGCGTTTCGACAACGCGCTGGCGGGCTACGAAAAGGCCGCGGTGAAGAGCCAGGTCACGCTCAACATGCTGAATCTGGGCCAGGCCGCGATCATCGCGCTCGGCCTGGCCATCATCATGCTCATGGCCGCCCGGGGTGTGGTGGCCGGCCACATGACCGTCGGCAAGTTCGTCCTCGCCAACACCTATCTCGCGCAGCTTTATGTGCCGCTGAACTTCCTGGGCTTCGCCTACAACACCATCCAGCAAGGCCTGGTCGACATGGAGCAGATGTTCCGCCTGCTCGATGTGGACCAGGAGGTGCAGGACAGCGCCGGCGCGGTGCAGCTCGCCGGTCACCTGACCGGCGGCGGTCCCTGCTCCGTGACTTTTGAGGACGTGCAGTTCGGCTACACGCCGGCGCGCGAGATACTGAAGGGCGTGAGCTTCACCGTCCCGGCCGGCCGCAAGATCGCCGTCGTGGGTCCCACGGGTGCGGGCAAGTCCACCATCAGCCGCCTGCTGTTCCGCTTCTACGACGTGACCAGCGGCGCCGTGATGGTGGAGGGGCGCGACATACGCGACTACACCCAGGCCAGCCTGCGCGCGGCCATAGGCGTGGTGCCGCAGGATACCGTGCTGTTCAACGACACGATACGCTACAACATCGCCTACGGCCGCCCGGACGCCACCCAGGCGGAGGTCGAGCACGCTGCCCGCGTGGCCCAGGTGCATGATTTCGTCCTGCGCATGCCGGACGGCTACGACACCCGGGTGGGCGAGCGCGGCCTGAAGCTGTCTGGCGGCGAGAAGCAGCGCGTGGCGATCGCGCGCACCGTGCTGAAAGACCCGCGCATTCTCATATTGGACGAGGCCACCAGCGCGCTGGACAGCCGCACGGAGCGCGACATCGACGCGGCGCTGCGCGCCGTCTCCGGCGGCCGCACCACGCTGGTGATCGCCCACCGCCTCTCCACCGTAGTGGATGCCGACGAGATCATCGTCGTCGTTGACGGCCGCATCGCCGAGCGCGGCAGCCACCGCGAGCTGCTGGCGCAGGGCGGTGTGTTCGCCCGTATGTGGGAGTTGCAGGCGCAACAGGCCGAGCCGGAAGCCGAGGAAGTCCGGCTCGAGGCCGACCTCGAGGACGGCCGCATTTCCGTGCAGGCGGGCTGAAACCGGCCAGCGACGCGCCCATGTGCAGGATGGAGGTGAAGCTATGCACGGACAAATGGATCTGGCTCCCGGACGCCATGGCCCGGACGATGCGCTGACGGCAGAACTCGGCCAGGCGGGCGAGGCGGTGGACCGCGCGATCGGCGGCATGCTGGGCCGTGGCTTGAGCCCGGTCGCCGCGGCATCCGCCTTGCTTGGCGGGGCGTTGTGCCTGATGAGCAAGACGATGGGCGACGAGGCGGTGCTACAGCTGTTGCACAACGCCGCGGCCGGGGTGCGGGCCGGGGATCTGCGGCAGTAAGGCAGACAGGTCTTGTTTTTTGAGAGTAGGAAAAGCTTTTGTCCCCTGCCTGTGAACCAGGCGGTTTCACCCGGATGGATCGAGGCCGCTTAGCGTCGGTGAGACAAAAGTTTTTTGCTTCTTCTTTTAAAAAGAAGTGCTTCCTTTCCACGGCAATCACCCGACCGGCACCTTGTAGGCGCAAACGACTGGCCAGGCTGATACGGGAGCGCCATGAATCCGGAACCGCGGACGGCGCCGCGGCCTCTCGCCAGGCGCCCGCATCACCAGGCCCAAATCCGGTGTGCCGGTCGGATCCACGGCGGCTGGGCAACCCTGACGTCGGCGTGAGGTTGGAGGCTCCAGCAAGCAGGAGCCGAACCAATGTCCGACAGCCAAGGCAGTGACGAAGTCGATACTGGCAAGCATGGCGCCGCCCGCGCCCAGGCTGAGGCCGCCGAGCGCGCAAGCGACGCAGCGGACGACGGCGACGCCGATCCGGTAGCCGAAGAGGCACGCGCTTCCGACCTGATGGACGAAGCCCTGCGCACCGATCCGGACGCCCTTGCCGACGCGCTGGCGCAAGACGGTCCGGCGTTGCAGGGGGATCGCGGCACGGCCAGCGACGAGGAGGTTGCAAGCATCAGCCGCACTATCGGCACGCACGCGGACGCACCATCACGGTCCGGGATCACCGGTTCAGGCAGCGGCGCAGATGACATGTGACTTTAGCGGCAACAGTGGCGACGCGAGACAGAAATCGTCTAACCAAACGACTTTGTAGAAAGGCGAGAAACGTTCGCGTCCCGCAGTCCTTTGCGCGTAACTCCTACGTCGCGTCCGGTTCTTGCAAATGCGGGAGGCAAGAGCTTTTGCTTCTTTCAGTAAGAGAAGGTCTTGCTCCCTCCCTTCGCTAATCCGGATCGTCCAGCCCGATGGCGCGCAACCGCGCCCGCTCCTCGTCCCAGCCCGACCGCTCCTTCACGTTCAGGAACAGGTGCACCTGCCGCTCCAGCAGCTGGCCGAGATGGGAGCGTGCCTTGGCGCCTATGTCGCGCACGCGCGCGCCGCCTTCGCCAATGAGTATCGCCTTCTGGCCGGCCCGCGCCACATAGATCGTGGCGTCTATGCGCACCGAGCCGTCCGGCCGTTCGGTGAAGCTCTCCGTCTCAACGGTGGTGCCGTAGGGCACCTCCTCATGGGTCTGCAGGAAAATCTGCTCGCGCACGATCTCTGCGGCAAGCAGGCGGTCCGGCAGGTCGGTGATCTCATCGTCCGGGTAGAGATGCGGGCCTGCCGGCAGGGCAGCGGCCACCGCGTCCAGCAGCTCGGAAACGCCGTCTCCGTTGGCGGCACTCACCATGTAGGTCTCTTCGGTGGGCACGCGCTCCGCCAGCTCGGCCGTAAGCGGCAGCAGCCGCAGGCGCGGCACCAGGTCCACCTTGTTCAGCACCAGCCAAATGCGCCGGCCGGACCCGCGCAGGCGGTCCGCGATCACGCCCACCTGCTCCGTGACCCCGGCGCGCGCATCAACCAGAAGCAGCGTCAGGTCGGCGTCCTCCGAGCCGGTCCAGGCGGCGTTCACCATGGCGCGGTCCAGCTTGCGCTTCGGGGCGAAGATGCCGGGTGTGTCGACCAGCAGCACCTGCGATACGCCGCGCAACAGGATGCCAAGCACGCGGAAGCGGGTGGTCTGCGCCTTTGGGCTGACGATGCTGAGCTTGGCGCCGGCCATGCGGTTAAGCAGGGTGGATTTGCCGGCGTTCGGGGCGCCTACGATGGCTACGAAGCCGCAACGGCTTGGCTCTAGGTTCAAGAAAGGAAGGCCTTCTTTTTTGAAAAAAAGAAGCAAAAAACTTTTGCTCCCCTGACGCTACGAAGCGTGTGCTCGCACAACGAAACCGACTGATGCGAATGCGGTGTAGTAAAAGGTTTTTGGTTCTTTTTTTCAAAAAAGAACTGCTTGCTTGCCTTCACTTACAACTTCTCCAAGAGATCCGTAGCCGCCGCACGCTCTGCAGCACGCTTCGTGCTCCCCCGCCCCGTCCCTGTCTTGCCCAGACCGGTCACCGTCACCACGAAATGCGGCGCGTGCGAGGGGCCGCTGCTCGAGGCCACCTCATACGCGGGCAGCGCCGTGCCACGCGCCAGCACGCGCTCTTGCAGCGCGGTCTTCGGGTCTTTCGGCGGCTTGATCTGTAGGTCCATCAGCGGCGCCCAGGTGGCGCGTATGAAACGCCGCGCCGGCTCCAGGCCACCGTCCAGGAACAGTGCGCCCATCGTGGCCTCCATCGCATCGGCCAGCACGGTGGACAGGCGGCCCACGCCGGCCAGCGCCTCGTTGGCGCCCAGCGTCAGCACGGCGGTCAGGCCGATGCGTTCGGCGGCTTCGGCTACCGTCTCGCGGCTGACCAGGTGCGCCAGGCGGGGGCCGAGATGGCCTTCCTGCTCGTGCGGGAAACGCTCGGCCAGCCATTCCGCCATCACCAGGCCGAGCACGCGGTCGCCCACGAACTCCAGCCGTTCGTTCGAGCCGGCGCCGGTGCTGCGTGCTGATTTGCGGCCGCGGCCCGGGCGCCTTCCGCCCATGGCGGAACGGTGCGTGAGCGCTTCGGCTAGCAGGTCGGGTGCCGTGAAATGGTGGCCGAGTAGTCTCTCAGCACTTTGGAAGCGGGCTTGCAGCGCAGGCGAGGGCGCAAGCGCTGGTAGTCTGGAAAACTTATCCTGGTCGGCGCTCAACCGACGCCCTTCAACAGGCGCCCCCAGCGTACCTCCATCGGCCACTCCCAGAACTCCCACCAGGGGTCGCGCGCGTCGAAGCTGAAGAAGATGAACTGGGCGCGTCCGACCACATTCTCCAGCGGCACGAAGCCCAGGCCGTCGACGATGAACCGGCTGTCCGCGGAGTTGTCGCGATTGTCGCCCATCATGAACAGGTGGCCGTCGGGGACCACGTATTCGTCGGTGTTGTTGGGATCCAGGTCGCCGATCATCATGTGCTGGTCGTCGGCGTATTGCTTGAGGATGTGGTGGGTGACACCGCCTGGCAGGGCCTCGCCGTATTCGGTGCTGTCCACCCGCATGCCGTTTTCGTCGGAGGCGACGGGGTATTTGCGCAGCTCAGAGCGCGGCACCTCGGCGCCGTTTATGTAGAGCTGGCCCTCTTTGACCTGTATGTGATCGCCGGGCAGGCCGATCACGCGCTTGATCCAGTCTTCGCTGGTGTTGCGCGTGTTGCGGAACACGACCACGTCTCCGCGATGCGGGTAGCTGCCGGCGATGCGGCCGGAGAACACGTCCGGCGAGAACGGCATGGAAAACCGCGAATAGCCGTAACTGTACTTGCTGACGAAGACGAAGTCGCCGATCAGCAGGGTGGGGATCATAGACCCGCTGGGTATGTTGAACGGCTCGAACGCGAGGGTGCGTATGGTCATGGCGATCAGGCCGGCATAGACGAGCGTCTTGACGGTCTCGAAGATGCCGCCGGCCGCCTGCGCGCCCGGTTTCTTGGCCGTTCGGGATTTTTGCGAGAAGGACATGAGGGGGCGTTAGAACGGCCTGCGGCGGGAGATGTCAAGGCAAGGAGAGGAGTACCTCTCGCGTGAGAAAAGAAGCGCAAAGCTTTGCCCCACCGTCGCGCCGGCTTTCAGCCGCGGCCGAAGGGGAGCAGAGGTTTTGGCTTTCCTCCAAAAGGACTGCTTGCTTACTCCCCGCTCAGATCCCGCCGGCGCCGCTCCAGCTCCTCGCTGTACCGGCGCAACGCGTACTGCTCGGTCAGCAAACCAAGAACACGCAGGCTGTCCACCCCGTCCACCACCGCCAGCGCGTCCGCCTCGGCCGTCTCGAACAGGGTGGCCGCCTCCCGCACCGTCATCTGCGGCGTCAGCACCGCGCGCGCGTGGTGCAATATCTCGCCCACCCTGGTGACATCCTCCTTGGCGGCGTGCGCGTCTGCCACCCAGACGATGCCGGCGTAGCGGTCGCGCTCGTCGACCGCGATCACGCGGGCGACAGAGCCCAGCGGATATTGCCGGCGAAAGGCGGACAGAGTCGTCATCACGCCGACCGGGCGCACGTCCTGCCGCATCATGCGGCCTACCGTGAGGTTGCGTATCCAGCCGACATCGACGGCGCTGCGTATGCTCTCGCCACGGAGGTGAAAGCGCCAGGTGGCGAACGAGTAGCCGAAGGTACGACGCACGGTCAGCGAGGAGACGACGGCGGCGGCCAGGACGGCCACCGTCAGCGGCAGGCTACCGGTGCTCTCCAGGGCCAGGAACGTCATCGTCAGCGGCCCGCCGATGATGGCCACCGCCATGCCGCTCATGCCGATCAGCCCGAAGACTGCGTCCGGAAACACCGGCACCGGCCAGACCAGCAGCATGATGGCGGCGAACGCCTTGCCCAGCATGGCGCCCAGGAACAGCGAGGCGAAGAACAATCCCCCGCGAAAGCCCGAGCCGATCGATATGGCCGACGCCGCGGCTTTCAGCAGAAGCAGAAGCAGCAGCGTGGCCAGCGGCAGCTCCTGGGTCAGCGCGCCGCGCAATGCGCCATGCCCGGCCCCAAGAACCGCCGGCGTGACGCAGGCCAGCCCGCCCAGGACGAGCCCGCCGATCGCCGGTCTTGCCCACAGGGCGACCCTGCTGCGGCTGAACGCCTGCTCGGTGAGCGTCACGCCATACATGATGGCGATGCCGGCCGCCGCGCACAGCACGCCCAGCACGATGACGGGCAGGAAATCCGCCGTGACCAGGCCGGGCGGTGTGGGGATGTCGTAGCCCGGCTCGTCGCCCAGGATGAAGCGCTGCACCATGACGGCGCTGATGGACGCCACCACCACAGGCGCCAGCGTGGCGAGCGAGTAGGTGCCGATGACGAGCTCGAACGCATAGAAGGCGCCGGTGAGCGGCGCGTTAAAGGCGCTGGCGATGGCCGCCGCGGCGCCGCAGCCCACCAGCAACCGCAGGTCGGCGCGGCGCACGCGGAAGGCGCGCCCAAGCCTGGAGCCCACGGCCGATCCGATCTGCGTGTAGCCGGCTTCCAGCCCGACGGAGGCGCCGACCCCGTTGCTGAGCAGCGTCTGGCACACCACGACCAGGCTGTCCCGCATGGACATCTTGCCGCCGTAGAGCGCGTTGGCCTCTATAGGGTCCACCGTGCGCCGCGGCGCCCAGCGCGCCAGCCCGGCGGCCAGCAGCCCCACGCAGAGGCCGCCAGCCCCCGGGATCGTCAGCGCGAGAATAGGCGGCAGGCGGGTCTGCGCGGACAGGCGCGCACCGGCGGGCAGCTGGTAGAGTATCTCGTGCGCGAGCTGCGTGGCCTGGTTCATCGCCACCACGATCAGCCCGGCCGACGCGCCCAGCACGGCGGCGAGCACGACGAGGAATATCTCGTCGCCCCGCACCAGCGCACGCAGCGATTGCGGCGCCTGCACGGCGATGTCGTCTATGCTGCGGTGCGCGCGCAACTGCAGAGAAGGTGACGCGGGTGGCGCGAGGTCGGACGGCAGCGGCATAAAGCGAGTCCTCGGCTCCTACAGCAAGCAGGCCTTCTTTTTCCTTAAAAAAGGAAGCAAAAAACTTCTGCTTTGTGTCGGCGCCTGCCGCAGCACCCGCCGACAGGGAGCGAGGGTTCTTGCCTTGGTCTCAAAGAAGAAGGCCTGCTTGCTTGAGAATAGTGAATCTCCAGGCCGGCTGGAGTTGGACGTTGATGTGCCAGGGGGGCGCGAGACCGCATTTAGCGGCGACCGGTTCTGACACCCGTCCGATCGGCGATCTGACGGTTTGCATCCGCCCGTCGCGGTCATCGCCGACGCGCGCCTCAGGATTCAGACGTGCTCCTAGGGCTTTATGTTGCGCGTGCACAGCCGGTTCGCGTTCCCATTCAGAAACCTGGTGCTGTAATATTCCCCGTAGCTCTGCCGGAGTGCAGACGAGCCGCTGGCACCGGCATGTTGAGAATCGCATTGCTGGCCGTGCCGAAATTTTGCCGCAGCGCGCCGCCAAGACTTCTGTTCCGTTTGCCGTTCCGTCGCCTCGATCTGTCCCGATCCATGTGAGCCGTGGTGCAGGCCAGGAAGCGAAAGTTCTTCGGTTTTCTGAAAAAGGACTGTTTGCTACTTCTCACCCACCGTCACCACGGCTGTGATCAGCCAAGCAGTCTCGCTATGTAAGGCGGCAGGTCGAAGCTGCCGACATGTATCTCCGGCGTCCAGTAGGCGGAGGTTCCGGCCATGTTGGCGGCCGCAGCGCGCGCGCGTATCGTCCTCACGTCCTGCCGCCGGTAGCCGGCATCTTTTGCAGCAAAGCCGAGCGCCATCAGCCCACCCACATATGTCGGCACCGCGGCCACGTAGGCCGCGACATGGGGAAAAAACCGCCGCCGGCGAGCGCTCGTCTCGCGCAGTTCGTCGCCCTGCATGAACGGTACGCCGCACTGGTTCACCACGAGACCATGTGGCGTCAGCACGCGCGCGCAATCGGCGTAGAACGCGTCGCTGAACAGGACTTCGCCCACGCCCGCGGGATCGGTACTGTCCACGATGATCACGTCGAAACACTCGGCGTCGGCGTCACGCACGTAGGCGATCCCGTCGCCTACGATCACGCTTGCGCGCTGGTCGGTCCACGCCCCGCCGCCGATGACGGGCAGATATTCGCGCGCGAGACGGATGACCTCACCGTCGATCTCCACCATCGTTGCATGCTCGACATTGGCATGCATGAGCACGCGGCGCAGCACGCCACCGTCGCCCGCGCCGATGATGAGGACCCGGCGCGCATCGCCGTGTTCCAGGAGCGGAACGTGGCCCAGCATCTCCTGATAGACGAATTCGTCGCGTTCGGTGATCTGAACGCAACCGTCCAGCGCCATGACGCGGCCGTGCGAGGCGCTCTCGAATATGACGATGTCCTGAAAGGCGCTGGTCAGGCGCGCCAGCTCCGTTCGCACCGCAAAGCGCTGGCCCCAGGCGGGGTATAGCGTCTCTTCGAACCACATCGCGGGTTACTCCGAAGCAGGCAAAACTTTCTTTGAGAAAAGACAAGAAATTCTGATTGCGCTGTCACGGACTCACCTGAGAGCGCCGTGGCAGCCCCGTATCAGTTCTTGTCTCTTTCTCTCGGAAGGAGGTCGTGCCTGCTTACTTCACACGCCCCCGACGCTGCTCGTCGACATCGACCCGCTCAGGATGGAATGCCGCCTGCAGAACAGGAATGGCACGGCGCGGGTCGCACACCCCGCACATGAAAATGTCGATCGCGGCGAAATCACGTTCCGGCCACGTATGTATGGAGATGTGGCTTTCGGCCAGCACCACCACGCCCGACACGCCGCCATTCGGCGTGAAATGGTGGAAGTGGCTGTGCAGGATCGTTGCACCCGCAACGATGGCACCCTCGCGCAGCGCACGGTCGATCAGCTCCGGCTGATCCAGGTTCCGCGCGCCCCAAAGATCGATGAGAAGATGTGTGCCGGCAAACTTCATGCCGTCCTTCTCAACGAAATAGTCCGTTCGCTCCTCCCCGCCATGCACGGGAAAAGAGACAACTTCGTTCTGGCAATCGCTCGGGAAATCCGAGACCATCCCCAGCTGAGCAAGTGCGTTCATCACGTACCCCCAAACCAGCAGATGACCTGTTGGGCTTTCGCCCCCTTGGGCCGGGATGCGTGAAATAGGGTCCACCCCCCCCCTGCGCAAGCAAAATGTTCAAGTCGGCCAAAGATTTCTCCTGCCGGAATCAGGCGCGGTGGCAGGCGATGTCATCTGGCGGCAGTCACGGTGAGTGAAGCGGGCAGCGCGCGTATCGCGGCAAGCTCGTGGGCAGCGCGCGGCAGGTCCGTCACCTGCCCGACCGGTTCGGCCGTCAGCACGGCAAACAGGCCGGCATTGGCGCCGCCGGTGAACAGCGGACCGTAGGCAGCGCGCATGGCCCTGAGCCCGGCCATGTCGCCCGCCTCGCTGGCGTCGCGGGCAGCGCGCAAAGCCAGGGTCTGCCTGACCTCTGCCGGACCCGGCGTGTCGGCCGCGCCGCGCAGCACCGCCTCGGCGCCGCTCCAGTCATGCAAACCCTCGCGCAGACCCGCCTGCGCCTCTG
>CAHJWU010000090.1 GCA_903643085.1 Rhodospirillales bacterium | reverse complement strand
CGCGCAGCGCGGCGTCGGCGGCCAGGCGGCCAGGTCCTATGGCGTTGGTGATCACCGCCATCGTCTCGCCGCGCAGCGCGCGGGCGCGGCTCAGCGTCTCGGCCGCCGCCAGGAGCGCCTCGAGCTGCTCCACCACGAACACGCCGGCGCGGTTCAGCGCTGCGGCGAACACGGCGTCCGCCTGGCCGGTGGGGTCCAGCAGTAGCCCGCCCGGGCGGATCGCCACGACCGGGCGCAGGCGCGAGGCGGCGCGTGCGGCCGAGATGAACGCGCGCCTGTCGCGCACGCGCCGTATGTCGAGCAGGATCAGTCGTGTGTCCGGGTCGCGCGCCAGGAAATCCAGCACCGCGCCGAACCCCACATCGGCGTTACCGCCGATACCCACCACATGGCTGAAGCCCACGCCGTTCGGCCCGGCCCAGTCCACCACGGCGCGTGCCAGCGAGGCGGATTGCGTCACCAGCGCGATGTGGCCGGCGGGGATGGGTATGTGGGACAGCGAGGCGTTCAGGCCAAGTTGCGGCGCCGCCACGCCGAAGGAGCTTGGACCCAGCACACGCACGCCCGCCTGCCGGGCCAGGCGGCCGGCATCGCCGAGCTGGCCGGTGAGCACGGCCGCGGTGCCGCCGCGCGCGCCGTATTCGGCCAGGTCCCGCGCCGCCTGCGCGCCGGTGCTGGTGATGATCGCCAGATCCGGCGTGTCGCCGCCGACCTGACCGGTGAAGCCGCCCGCATGCAGGTTGGCCAGCACGCGTTTGCCGTCGTGGGTGGTCTCGCCGAGCACGGTGACGCTGCCTGGGGTGAGCAGGCGCTCGATGAAGGGGCGCCTGATAGGGGGAGTGATCATGGGAATTTCGGCAAGGAGGCAAGCGGTTCTTTTACGCGTCGCTGTCCGGAACGGCGCGACAGCGAAGTCCGCAGGTTTGCTTTTTCGCCAAAACGAGGGCCTTTCCTGCCTTCACTTGACGCACCCCCCGCAACTCCTTCATACACCGGCGTCCCGGCAGGCCGCCACACCTCGCCGCAAGATCTATTTGTCTCGAGGATCACCATGTCTCGCCGCTGCCAGATGACGGGCAAGGGTGTGCTGAGCGGTAACAACGTCAGCCACGCCAACAACAAGACCCGTCGCCGCTATTTGCCGAACCTGCAGGAGACCTCCCTTCTGTCGGACACGCTCGGCGCCCAGGTGCGCGTGCGCGTTTCCACCCGGGCGTTGCGCACGATCGAGCACAATGGCGGGCTGGACGCGTTTCTGCTTGCCACGCCGAACCGGAACCTGCCGGAAGAGGCTCAGGCGATCAAGCGTCGCATCGCGCGCGCTGCGGCCAAGCGCCAGGCGGCCTCAGCCACGGCCTGACGCGCCCGGCGCCCGTGCGCCGGAGCCGTCTTGTTAACCTGATGCTCGCACCTTGGATGGTAGATACCTTCCATGGAGCTTTCTGCCTGGCATCTGGTGCTGCCCTGCGCTGTCGGCCTGGCCTGGTTCGTCTGGGCGAGGGAACGCGGGCGCCGTTGCCTTGCGGAACAGGCCGCCGCCGATTTGCGCCAGGCCCAGGAAAGCACCTTGCGCCTCCTGCGCTTGAACACGGGCGATCAGCGTAACCTGGCGCTCACGCTGATCGGCCATGCCGAGACGCTGCAGCCGGCCGATCCTTCACTGACCGGTCTTGCGCGGCGGCTGCTGGAAATGTCGGACACCCTCGTGGAGCATACCGAGGCGCCGGACGCGCCGCGGTTTCTGACCGATGAGGCGTTGGCTCTCCTGGCCGCAATCGAGTTCGCCGTGGCGCAGGTGGTGGCCCATCTCGGGCCCAGCCGTCGTGCGTGGCGCGTCGATCCGGCGTTTGCCGGGATGATGTTGCTGGCCGACAGGCGCGCGCTGAACCAGGTGTTCGTCAGCGTGCTGACCGCGGCGGCCGCGGCCACGCGGGATGGCGACTGGATCGAGCTTTCGCTCAGCCGGGAGAAGGGCTGGCTGTGCGTCGTGGTGCAGGATGAAGGCACTGGCTTGCCGGTAACCCAGGCCGGCAGTCATCCTGAGGAGAGCCGCGGGATAGGTCTGCGCCTTACTCTGGCGCGCAGCCTGATGCAGGCGCATGGCGGCAACCTGACTGTGCAGTCGGCGGAATGCGTGGGTACACGTGTGCACCTTCGCTTCCCCGCCTCGAGGCTGCTCACGCGCACGCACGCCCTGGCCGAAGAGCCTGCCGGCCAGGACTGACCGCCAGAACCGGCCGCCAGGACCGTCCGCAGATCCGGTCCGCGAAGCTACCTGGCGCCGGCCCGGTTGTCGTCCGTGCCTGCGCCCAACGGACCACCGCCTATGGACGAGCCCGCGCTGGCCCCGATATACGGGCCCGCCCCGTTATGGGAGAGGCCCACTGGTCCGGTCGGCTCGCTGTTGCTGTTGTCGGTGCAGCCGGCGAGGGCGAGCGCCACGATGATCCACCTCATCCACGCACCTCCATCTCGCGAGTAGCGACCAGCTATTTGCCGGAGGGTTTTGCCGGCGCCTTCGGCGTCTCGTTGCCTGTCTTGAGGAACGTCGCGCCTGCTGGGGCGAGCTTCTTGTTGGCCTTCGGCTTCTTGGCCTCGCGGTTGCCGTGCTGCTTGTCGCCTTTGCCCATGATGATTTTGATCCCGTTTGGCGGCACCTGGTTGCCGCATGCCAAGCTAGGCGCTCGTCCTCTCTTCGGCACAAGGGAGGTTGCCACTTGGGTACGTAAGCAAGGCCTTCTTTTTTGCAAAAAAGAAGCAAAAAACTTTCATTCTCTCGCCTGCATCACGGCCTGCCTGGTTGTGTGATCGCATCGGGTTGCAAAATCTGCGTGGATATTGGCGCAGACGCCGGAAGCGAACGTTTTGCTGTCTTTCCTTCACACATCCGGCAAGGACGTAAAGACAGCGAACGGCACCGCCAGCACCAGTCCCGTCACGAACGGCAGGCAGGCGACGCAGGCAAACCAGGAGGCCGACCAGAACAGCCCAAGCAGCAAGATGCCGATCAAGGTGTGCCACCAGAACATCCTGATGGCGGTCGCCCAGCGGACAGCGTGACCGTCGCGCACCTGGCCGCTCCAGCCGACGCGCCGGCCAAGAGCCAGACCCAGCACCGCCCAGGTTTTATGCGCGGCGATGATCGGATCCTGCAGCAGGGTCGCACCTATCTCCTTCAGGCAGCCCCAAAGGAAGGCGGCGCCGCCGAACTGGCGAGACATCTGCGGACGCAGCAGAACCTCCGCGTAGCCGAGCAGTTTCGGTGCGTGCAGCGTCAACCAGCCGGCGGCCAGCAGCCACAGAACGGGCGCGCGGGCAACGTTCGCGCCACCCGATGCGGCGTCGAGCGCGGCGAGCGGCAACATGGCAAACCAGAACGGCGTCAAAACGTAATGCAGGATCGCCTGTAGCATCTGCAAACGCCCCAGGGGACCAAGGTCGGGCCGTCGCAACAGGTGACGGTATTGCATGTTGCCGGCCGCCCAGCGCACGTCGCGCACCAGGTAGTCGGGCAGGGTGGGCGGGTGGCTCTCACTAGTGCCCTCGTCGCTGGCCAGCACGCGCAGCTTCCAGCCGGCGGCCTGCAGGCGGGCCGCCTCGACGTGATCATGGCTCAGTATGAGGCTGCCATCCGGCAACGGGTCCAGCCGGCAATGGGCACGGAACGGCGCCACGCGCACCATCGCGTTGTGGCCCCAGTAGGGCCCCTGATCGGCCTGCCACCAGGCCTGTCCCGTCGCCCAGACGCGCAGGCCGTGGCGGTGGCCGAAGCCGAACAGCCGTGCGAACGCGGCGTGCGCGCCGTGGCCCTGGAAGGTTGCCTGCAGCATGGCCAGGCATGGATCCGCCTGCATGATGGACGCCATGCGCTCGATCGTGGGCAACGCCATCTCGCTGTCGGCGTCCAGGCACAGCATCAGCGCGAACGCGCCGACATGGGCGTCCAGGAAGGACATGACGTTGCCGGCCTTGAAGCCGGTATTCGCGGTGCGCCTGCGATACAGCACTTCCGGCCCGCCAGCATCGCGCAGCCGCTCGGCCGCCGCCGCCTCTTCGGCCGCGATGGCGTCCGACGCGGAATCGGACAGCACGCACAAGGCGTATTGCGCTGCCCGCCCGGCTTGCCCGATCTCCGCCGAGAGCCGGGCGAGCCGGCCAAACACCGCACCCACGTCCTCGTCGCGCACGCAGACGGCTATGGCGGTGCGCAGCGTGGCGGGGCGGCTGGCCTGCGGCAGGGCAAGCTGCGGCAGCACCGCCTGGACGGGATCGGCCGTGCCCATGCGTATGGCGAAGCCTACCAACCCGGTCGCCGCCGACAGTGCCAGCCAGGGCGCGTTCAGTGTCAGGCAGGCGAAGATGGCGACGCGCAGCACCGTCCATCCGTCCGGGGCAATCGCTCTGGCGCCCAGTCCGATCAGTAAGGCGGAGAAAGCGAGGACGAGGGTGGCGAAGAGCAGGCGGCGCACACGCACCGGCTCGTTCATCACAGCCACGTCGGGAGACGCCTGGCTCAAGACGTGGCCTGGCGGCGAAAGGTGCAAGAAAGCAGGCGGTCCTTCCTCGAGCGAACGGACCGGAGACCTCCCGCTCTCCCGCGTCTGCACCAGCCGGGCGCATAAATACACATTAAGTAATTGCAGCGCCGAGGTAACAAACGTTCGCTTCCGGTCAAAAAACCCAGCCTTGCTCTCCCGCCGGAACCACACTCAACGCGCAGCGCTCACCGGCTGCCACAGTTCGATCTTCGTGCCGTCCGGATCAAGAACCCAGGCGAACCGGCCGCCAGGGTCACTGTCATCACGCTTCAGCACCGGTACGCCGTTGGCAGCAAGACGGGCAACGACCGCATCGAGGTTGTCGACGGCGAAGTCCAGCATGAAGTCGCGCGAGGATGGCGCGGTATACCTGCTGGCGGCCGGCAGCGCGATCCATGCGGCCTTCGGCGGGTGCAGCGGCGCGTCATAGCGCAGCGCCGCACCTCCCCAAGCCTCTAACCTGAGACCCAGCATGTCGCGGTACCAGGCGGCAAGCGCCTGCGGGTTCTTGCTCTTCACAAACACGCCGCCGATCCCGGTCACATGACCGACGGACGTGTCCGCGGCCGCCGCCGGTAGAGCGCGCGCCGCCAGCGCGAGTGACAAGCACAGCCCCAGGCGCACGATCATTTCGGTAGGGCTCCTACGTTGCCGGGCATGACAAGGGTCCCGTTCGGGCGGGCGGTCAAGCGGGTTCGGTTGACGGAGACAGAGCAAAAACAGCCTGCTTTTTTGAAAATCAGCAAACAACTTTGATCCTGTCGCCGTAGCCGCGTCTGGCGCACCCCGGCTGGCGTACAATTGTGGGAGCAAACGTTTTGAATTTTGCGGACAGGTCTGCCCGTTCCTGATCATTGCATCGCCTGTTCGCTCGCCCGGAGGCGGCGCTGCGCCGTGAACGGGCCGCATTCGCGGTACAACGGATAGAGCTGCGCGGTAAGCCGGGTGACGCGGTCGGTGTCCAGCCAGGCCGGGCCGCCGCACATCGCCTCGTCCTCCGGCCGCAGCCGGACAGGCAGCGCGCCCGCACGCGGCGCGTCCAGCACCAGCGCGTCTTCCCGCGCGCGCAGCCGGGCGACGCCGCGCCTTCCCATCCGGTGATAGCTCATCGTTTCGCTCTCCAGGCCGGGCACTATCGCGCGCACCACGCGTACCGGGCTGTCCGCCGGCGAGCAATCCACCACCACGATCCCCAGCCCCGCCTCGCCCAGAATCCTGGCCAGGAACGCCAGCCGCGCCTGCGAGCCGGCCACGGTCTCCGGTGGCGCGCTCGGCAGGTCCGCCAGGGCGACGCGGCGCGACTCGCGGAAGGCCGTCTGCGCCAGCAAGGCGCTCAGCTCGCCCTGCGGCATTGCCAGCCACCCAGCCATCGCCTCCAGCGCGCGAACCTCTTCCCTGCCCAGGTCGCTGGCGACCCGCCTGGCCACGTAGCCGGCGGGCAGCACCGTGCGTGCACGCGCGATGGGGCCGTGGGTGGCTGCCTTGCGGGCGCGCGAGCCCACAAACTCCAGCAGCGCCTTGCGCACGGCGCGCGACGCATCCGGGTGCGAGGCTTCCCCGCAGGCGCTGACCTGCAACGAGAAATCGGCCGCGTGCGTGTCGTCGCCCACCACGTAGATGTTGGCCAGGTTGAGTTCCGTGCCCGCCAGCTTGACCAGCGGCCGCAGCCCGGCGGTGCGCAGGCGGGCCAGCAGAGCGTCCACTTCGGGCAGCGTGCCGGGCGGCAGGTCGATCACCACGCCTTCATCCAGGGCGCGATAGGAAGTCACGTTGCCGTCGCGCTGCAGCAGCTCCATCACGCCGTGCGCCACGGCATGTGCGATGTCCACGCCGGCGCCCAGGCCGTTGGTGATAGGCGTGATCAGCCGGGCGGGCTCCGCCATCTGGTAGGCATGCGCCGCCACCCACTCGGCCGGAACCAGCACGCGCGCGCCGTCCGGCCAGCGGCGCGCGGCCACCCAGGACAGGCTCAGCTCCGGCGTGTAGGGCGAGCCCGCGGGCAGGCAGAGGGTCAGCGGATCGATCGCTTCATCGGCGCCGAGCGCGGCGTAGCTCGCCTGGACCCGTGGGGCGCCGGCGAGCCAGGCGCCGACATGCACCTCCTCGCACAGCTCGCCCAGAGCGCCGACCTGCGCCTCGATCTCCGTCAGCCCGTAGCCATACCCGGTCACGGCCGCGCCGTCCGGCGCCAGCCAGGCCGCCTGCACCACGGGTATGCCGAGCCTGTCCAGACCGTCGATGCGGGAGAGCGCCAGCTCGCCGCCCTGCGGCAGGCTGCGGCGGAACGCCCGGGCGACGTCTTCCAGAGTGGCAGTCATGCGAAACGGCGATCTGCGACGGGTGCAACCATGCGGGCGACTTGTCTCCATGTGGGTGCGGGGCGCACCTGCAGGAAAATGGGGGATGGCGGCGGCGTTGCAAAGCAGGGCCGCACCGATCGCGGCGAGGGAGGCGGTATGCGGCCGGCAGGCATGGACGATGGCGAAGCCCTGGCGGTGTGCCGCGCACGCCTGGCGGCCGATGCCGGGGATTGGCAGGCGGCGCTGCGCCTCAAGGCCGGCCTGGCGGCGCAGCACCGCTACGCCGAGTCGGACCCTGTCTTCCGCGCCGCCCGCGCCGCCTTCCCGGACGATGTCTGGCTGGCGCACATGGCGTCGCTGTACGCCTACCCGCAGGCCGAGCTTGCAGAGATGACGCGTCGCGCGACCGCCCTGGCTGCCGCCGCACCCGGGGACGGTCTGCGCGCCAGGCTGCTCGGCAACCTGCTTCTGCAAGCGCGCGACTACCCGGCCGCTTCCGCCGCCTTTCTGCACGCACCGGACCACGATTCCGCAGCGCGCCGTCGATCGGCGCTTGGCTACGCCGTGCTGGCGGGCGAGCTTGCCGGCGCGCCAGCCACCGGTCCGGCGCCCGCGATTGCCATACTCAACCTGGATCGTAACCCGGTGCGCATGGCCGAAACCGCGGCGCATTTCGCCGCCTGCCGGATGCCGCAGTTCCGCGTGCCGGGCCTGGAGGGGGCGCGCCTGTCCGGCCCGGCGGTCCGGCGGCTGGGTGGCGATCCTGCCAGGCGGGGTACCCTCGGCTGCTTCCTGGCCCATGCCGCCGCCTGGGAGGCGATGCTCGCCCAGGGCCTGTCGTACTGCCTGGTGGTGGAGGATGACGCGATGCCGCTGCTCGACCTGCCGGAGCGCTGGGGCGTGTTCGGGTTGGCTGACGGGTTCGATGTGTGTTTCGTCAACGACCGTATGGCGCCGCGCGCGCCAGAGGCCGCGTTCCGGGTGCTGAGCGTGGCCGACGCGCTGGCCCAATTTCCACCGGAGCGCAACGCTGCCGGCGCGGACGGCTATCTGCTCAGCGCCGGTGGCGCACGCAAGCTCCTGGGCTGGCTGGCGGAAGACGGCTTTGCCGAGGATGTGGACTGGCGGCTGGTGGCCTATGCGCTCTCGCCTGCCGAACGTGCGGCGTTGCCGTCCGGCGGACACGCCTCCGGCGTGATCGCCCGATTGCACAAGACGGTCGGTTCGGGCAGGCGGCTACAGGCGTGTGTGTTGTCACCGCCGCTTGTGCGTGCCGTGTCGATCGGCAGCGAGCGGGAAGACGAGAACAGGCAAGGCGCCCCGGGTGCCGAATAGGGCAAGCCGTCGCGTTTGAAACACCCTTGTCACACGCCCAAAGAACGGTCCCGCGACAGCGGAGCAAAAGTTTTTCGCTTCTTTTTTTCAAAAAAGAAGGCCTTACTTGCTGCCTTCGCAAACAAAAATTTGCAAGAGCGCGCGATCCTAGACGGAGATCGAACGCCTGACGAGTTGCTTGAACAAGGTCCAGCGCGCTTGCGACCTGATGAGCGCCTGTGTCGATCCAAGGAACAGGCGCAGCGCCAGGACGCGGGAGTTCGCGTTCGCGAGTTTCAGGCCGGGCGACCGCCAGACGACTTTGTGGACCTTTATCCTGACGTCACTGACGCCTTTACGCTCCTGCAGCCTGAGGAGCTCGTCGCGCGGCGATTTGCCGGCCGCGCGCATCGCATCGTAATTCGGGCCCCCCAGCGGGCGGGTGTGACGGATCACCACGTCATCTATGACGGCGATGCCATTCTCGCGGTCGTGGACGAAGTTCGGCCACAACCAGTCTATGCCCCATCCGCTCTGGGACTCGGAGAACGTCTCCAGAGCACGCCGCAACAACGGCGTGCTGAAGCAAGGCGCCATCGCCTCGACGAAATTGGTGAAGCGTATGCATGTGGCGGCGTTGTTGATGAGCAGCGGGTGCGTCATCGGGCTGTCCGTCGTGAGCGAGGGCTGGGCGAGCTCCAGCCGGTGCTGCGCGCACAGGTCGAAGAAGCGGTTCATGTCTTGCTTGGTCATCGCGAGGTCATCGTCAGGGAGCCAGACATAGGCGTAGCGATCGAGGTACTCGGGATGGTCCAGCAACAATTGATGCAGCGGCGGCCATTTCGGACCGACACTGTCGATCCTGGTGACGTCGGTTTGCTTGTAGATGTCGGGGTCTTTGCCGAAGTAACTCACCACCAGGTCCCAGTTACGCTCCTCGGGACCGGTAAGCCACGCCGGGTGGAGCGAGGCGTTTCCTGCTCGGACGATGACGAGATTGGGACGCGACATGCCGTCTGTTACAATCACTGAAATTCAGTATGGGACAACATACGTAACCTTGATTTGGCCACACGACCGGCCGCCGCATCGTGGCATGTGATCAAGAACACGCCTCTTCCTGCCGGCCTCGGCAACCCTCATCGTTTCCGGCGGGCTTCGGTTCCCCCCAACGGGCGGAGGCCGCGCAAACCCGCGGCGTGCCGGCTACGTTCTGGCGGCGTGATCGGCATCATCGCTCAGCGTTCGGAGGGGAAACCCTGCCTTTCCGAGATCGCTTGGTCGTAACTCCAGGGGCACATAAGCGGTCATGCAGCCTACCCTCCAGCGGTCCACTGCTACCGGATTCCTCTGGTTGCTGTTCCAGGGATTGTCCGGCCGGGTAGCCAGCTTCTTCAGCCAGCTCGTGCTGGCAAGGCTGCTGATGCCGGAGGCGTTCGGCCAGATCGGCCTGGCCTACACGGTGTCGGCGCTGGTAACCGCCATCGTCAGCTTCGGCATCGACGACGTGCTGCTCACCCGATCACGTCACCTCCGTTTGTGGGTGGCGCCGGCTTTCTGGAGCAGTCTGGCACTCGCAATCGCCGGCATGCTCGTGATGCTGGCGGTCAGCCCGGTTGCCGCACAGATGTACCACGCGCCAGGGCTGGTCGGCCTGATCGCCGTGATGGCCATCAACCTTCCGCTTGGTGCGGTGTCCACCGTGCCGGTCACCAAGCTGCGGGCCGGATTGGCCTTCCGCTACATCAGCACCTATGCGAGCCTGGAGACGGTGGGCATACAGGTGGCCACAATCGTCTGCGCCGCCGCGGGTCTGGGCGCCTACAGCTTCGTCGTGCCGCTGCCGTTCGCTGCCGCCCTTAAAGCGGTGATTTTTTGGCAAAAGGCGCCGATGGCGATCCGGCCAGGGCACCGCCTCGTGCAATATCGTCACCTGGTGGGCAGCGGGCTGATGGTGTTGAGCACCCGGCTGATGATCACGCTGGTCAACCAGGGCGACTACATCGTGCTCGGGATCATGGCCACGCAGAGCGTGGTGGGCGTGTATTTCTTCGCTTTCCGTCTTGCCGCCCAGCCGCTGCAGATGCTGGCGGGCGCTTTCGGCAACGTCTTGTTTCCTGCCTTCGCCCAGCTCGGGCATGACCCCGCGCGGCAGATGGAGGCGGCCCTGCGTGCCTCGCGCATCCTGGCTTACGCAATCACACCGGTGTGCTTCCTGCAGGCAGCGGAAGCGGCGCCTCTGCTTCACCTGATGTTCGGCGCCCGTTGGGACAGCGCTGTTCCGCTGGTGCAGATACTCAGCCTGGGTCTGCCCGGCGATGCGCTGGCCTGGGTGGCCGGCGCGCTGCTCATCGCCCGCGGCGAGTTCAGGCGCGACATGCGGCTTGTCGCCCTGTTCACACCGCCGTTTTTCGCCTGCGTCGTGCTGGGAGTGTGGCTCGGCGGCGCCTTGGGCGTGGCCATCCTGGGCACCGTGATCGTGGTGCGGTTCGCCTGGACGTTCACCTACAATTTCCTGGCCCGAGTTCTGCAACGTATCGTCTACCCGTCCTTCACACCCGCCCCGGCGGCGCGCAGCTACAAGGCGGCCATGATGGTCGGGTGGTCGGGGAT
>CAHJWU010000089.1 GCA_903643085.1 Rhodospirillales bacterium | reverse complement strand
TGCGGCTGGCCGGGCTGCCGAGCCTGCGCATGTCCGTCCCGGACGCGCCGGCCGTGCCCGTCCGCGATCCGTGGCCCGGCGACCCGGCGCGCGGCGCTCGGCTGTTGAAAGGCGAGCTGACCCTGTCAGGCGCCAGCCGTGTGCTGAAACCGGGAAGCTGGGCGGATACGAACGGCCACCCGGTGATGCGCGCTTACGCGCACGGTTTCACCTGGATGCGGGACCTGCGCGTGATCGGCACGGACGCCGCCC
Organism: Rhodospirillales bacterium; assembly: GCA_903643085.1. Lineage (GTDB taxonomy): Bacteria > Pseudomonadota > Alphaproteobacteria > Acetobacterales > Acetobacteraceae > BOG-908. The sequence continues at coordinate 10,592 of CAHJWU010000089.1, read as the reverse complement.
GCATGCGCGCGCGCGCTCTGGTGGGCGACTGGATCGCCGGCGGCGACGCGGACCCGCTGGCACAACGGCCGGATGTGGCGGGCAGCCGCATCGCCGCTTGGCTCGGCCATTACGATTTCTTCGCCGCCAGCGCGGACGACGATTTCCGCCGCCGCCTGATGTGGCGCCTGGTGGCCGATGCGCGCGTGCTGTCCGCGGCGCTTCCCGCCGAGGAGCAGGACGGCCGCGCCCTCACGGCGATCAAGGGGCTGATCGCGGCCGCGATCGCCTTGCCGGACCATGCCCCCTATCTGGGCCGCGCCCTGCGCTTCCTGCCGCAGGAGATCGGCCGCCAGGTCCTGCCGGACGGCGGCCACAGCGAGCGCAGCCCCGCCGCGCACCTGGTGGCTTTGCGCGACCTGATCGAGATACGGGCGCTGCTGCATGTGGGCGGGGCGGCACCGCCGGCCGTCCTGGGCGCGGCGATCGACAGGCTTTCCCTGGCCTTGCGCACCCTGCGCCACGCCGATGGCGGCCTAGCCCTGTTCAACGGCACGCGCGACGAGCAGGCAACGCTGATCGAGCTTGTGCTGAGCCAGGCCGGCCGCGCCGGGCGCGCACCGGCGGCGCTGCCCGATACGGGATTTCACCGCCTGCAGGCCGGGCGCACCGTGCTGATCGCCGACGTGGGCGCGCCGGCCCCGCCTGGCCAGGATCGCATGGCGCATGCCGGCACCCTGAGTTTCGAGCTGTCGATCGGGCGCGAGCGGCTGATCGTCAACTGCGGCGCGGCGCCGATCGGGGCGGCCGCCTGGACGGACGCGGCACGCGCCACTGCCGCACACTCCACCCTCGTCATCGCGGACACCAGCAGTTCCGAGCTGAAACCGGGCGGCCTGGGCAGGCGGCCCGAACGGGTGAGTGTGGAGCGCCAGGAAGCCAACGGCGCACACTGGCTTGAGGCGAGCCAGGACGGCTGGCGCAAGCCGTTTGGCGCCGTGCATCGCCGCCGCCTCTATCTGGCCGAAAGCGGCGAGGACATACGCGGCGAGGACGTGATCGAGGCCGCGTCGCCACAGCCTTACGCCATACGCTTCCACCTGCACCCCGCGGTGATCGCCAGCGTGCAGCAGGATGGCGAGGCGGTGCTGCTGCGCCTGCCCAGCGGCGGCTGGCGCCTGCGTGCGGAGGGGGCGAAGGTCTCGCTGGAGGAGAGCGTGTATCTGGGCGGGGCGGAGCCGAGGCGCAGCGAGCAGGTGGTGCTGAGCGGCAGGCAGGACGGAGCCCAGCATGTGAAGTGGGCGGTGACGAAGGTTGGGTAGTAGGAAGGACGGCCTTCTTTTTTGAAAAAAAGAAGCAAAAAATTTTTGTCCCGTCGCTTGCACGGAGGCGCGCGCCGGTTCTGCAAGTCAAGTGATTGCAGAACCAGGCGATGCCTTCGGGCAGGCGGGGAAGCAAAAATTTTTTGGTTCTTTTTTTTAAAAAAGAACTGCTTGCTTTCTTCCCCGTGAAAATTATCGAGCTCACCAACGTAGATTTCTCCCTGCGCCACTTCCTGCTGCCCCTGATGCGCGGCCTGCGCGCGGACGGACACGAAGTAATAGGCGTTTGCGCCGAGGGCGCACTGCTGGGCGCCGTGCGCGCCGAAGGCTTCCGCATCGAGACGCCGCCACTGGCGCGCAGCCTGTCGCCCGCCGCGCAAGCGCGCGCGTTCCTCGCGTTATACAGGCTGTTCCGCGCGGAGCGGCCGGACCTGGTGCACGCGCACATGCCGATCAGCGGCTTCCTGGCGCGTCTCGCCGCGCGCGCGGCCGGCGTGCCGCGTGTGGCCTACACGTGCCACGGCTTCCTGTTCAACCAGCCCGGGCCTTGGTGGCGACGCGCCGCTTCGCTGGTCATGGAGTGGGTGGCCGGGCGGTGCACCGACGTGTTCCTGACGGTGTCGCGCGAGGAGGCGGCGGATGCCGTGCGGCTCGGCATCTGCAAACGCCCTGTCGCGATCGGCAATGGGCGCGATCCGGCGATCTTCCGTCCTGACGCGGCGGCGCGGGCGCGTGTGCGCGCCGCGTTCGGCGTGCCGGACCGGCGCGTGGTGATCACCGCGGTCTCCCGCCTGGTGCGGCACAAGGGCTATCCGGAACTGCTTGCCGCCCTGCGGGATGTGGACGCGGAGTTATGGGTGGTGGGCGAGCGCCTCGCATCGGACCACGGCGAAGACATGGAACCGTATTTCGCGCGCGCCGGCCTGGGCGCGCGGCTGCGACGGCTTGGCTACCGCACGGACGTGGCGGCGATCCTGGCGGCGTCCGACATCTTCGTATTGCCCAGCCACTTCGAAGGCCTGCCGATGTCGGTGATCGAAGCGATGCTGTGCGGATTGCCCGTCGTGGCCACGAACATTCGTGGCCCGCGCGAGCAGGTGGAAGCAGGCGGCACGGGGTTGCTCGTGCCGCCCGCCGATGCCGATGCGTTGCGCGCGGCGTTGCTGCAGCTGGCCGGTGACGCAGCCTTGCGTGGGCGCATGGGCGAGGCGGGGCGGGCAAAGGCGGTGCGGGAGTTTGACGAGACGATCGTTCTGCGCAGGACGCTGGAAGCGCTGCAGGACGGTCTTCTTTGAACAAATGGAGCAGAACGTTTGCTGCTCCGCCTGCCCATCAGCCTCGTCCGGTTCCGCCCTCGGTCCGGCACAACCTGCGCACGCCGCCGTACGGGCGAAGTGCCATCTACGACAGGTTGAACACCACCTTGATGCAGCTATCCTTCTTGTCCCGGAAAGTCTTGTAAAGCTCGGGCCCCTCCTTCAGATCCGTGCTGCGATGGGTGATCAGGAACGTCGGGTCGATCTTGCCGTCCTGTATCAGCCTGGCCAACGGCTCCATGTAGCGCTTGACGTGAGTCTGGCCCGTCTTGATCGTCAGGCCTTTCTGCACGACGGTGGCCATGTTCACCGGGATCGGCCCGGCATACACGCCAGGCACGGACACGATGCCGCACGAGCGCACAGCCATGATCATCTGCTCCAGCGCGTAGGGGCGCTGCATGCTGGTAAGCTTCTCCTGCACCGCACTGATCGCGCCGATGATGCCGTGGCCGCCGCCGCTTGCCTCCATGCCTACGCAGTCAATCACGGAATCCGCACCCTGCCCCTTGGTGATCTCCTTGATGCGCTCGAGCACGTCTTCCTTGGTGAAGTCTATCACGTCGGTGGCACCGGCCGTCTTCGCCAGAGCCATGCGCTCCGGGATGTCGTCTATCGAGATGATGCGCTCAGCCCCCATGATGGACGCAGACTTGATGGCGAACAGGCCGACAGGGCCGGCGCCCCAGATCGCCACGGTGTCGCCGCCCTGTATCTCGCAATGGTCCGCACCCTGCCAGCCGGTGGGCAGGATGTCGCTTAGGAACAGCGCCTGCTCGTCGGACATGCCTTCCGGCACGATCATCGGGCCCACGTCGGCCATCGGCACGCGCACATATTCCGCCTGGCCGCCCCAGTAGCCGCCGGTCAGATGCGAGTAGCCGAACAGGCCGGCGGTGGGATAGCCCTGCAGCGTGGCAGCCATCTTGGCGTTGCGGTTGGAGTTCAGGCAGCAGGACCAGTTGCCCAGCTTGCACATGCGGCACTCGCCGCAATTGATGTTGAACGGGACCACGACGCGGTCGCCCTTCTTCAGCTTGTGGTTCGGCGAGCCCACTTCGACGACCTCGCCCATGAACTCATGGCCGAGCACGTCGCCTGACTCCATAGTCGGCATCTGCCCGTCCATCAGATGCAGATCAGAGCCGCAGATGGCGCAGCTAGAGACTTTCAGGATGATGTCGCGCGCATCCTCAATCGTCGGATCGGGAACAGTATCGCAACGAATATCGCCCTTGCCATGCCAACACAATGCACGCATCCACCAGCTCCAATCCAAGAACATGCCGCCGGTCACGCAAAGCGTGCTGGCCTGATTATCGCGCGCCGAAAACGCAGACGAGGCGGACAGGTTGTAGCGAGAGGCTGACAAGCGCGTTACAAGGCAGGCAGGATTCTCGTCGGCAGTAGCGGAAAAGCCGAGGCTTCGCCTACGCGTCCACCGCCTCAAGAGCCCGGACCGGCCGCATCCACCCGTGCGCATCGTTCGTGGCGCCATACTGGATCGCGGCGATCGCCTCGTACAGCCGGCGGGTAAGCTCGCCGGTGGCGCCGCCATTGATCACCATGCGGGCATCGCGAAAGCCCAGTTCGCCAATCGGCGAGATGACGACCGCCGTGCCGGTGCCCCACATCTCGGTAAGCGTGCCGTCCGCGTGGGCCTGCATCACCTCATGTATGGAAACCGGCCGCTCCTCCACAGTCACGCCCCAGTCGCGCAGGAGCTGTATGGCGGAGCGCCGCGTGATGCCGTCCAGTATGGTGCCGCCGAGCGGTGGCGTGACGACCGTGTCGCCCAGGCGCAGCATGACGTTCATCGAGCCCACTTCCTCGAGGAACTCGCCACGCTTGCCGTCCAGCCACAGCACCTGCGCGTATCCGCGGGCGGCCGCATCCTTGGCGGCGTACAGGCTGGCGGCGTAGTTGGCCGCCGTCTTGGCCGAGCCCAGGCCGCCCGGCACCGCGCGCACGTGCTCGTCGGTGGCCAGGATGCGCACCGGCGCCAGGCCTTCCTTGTAGTAAGCGCTCACGGGGCAGAGGATCACGTAATACCGGTAGCCGGCCGACGGATGCACGCCCAGGAAAACGTCCGTGGCGATCACCGTGGGCCGCACGTAGATGGACGTGCCGCGCCTGGCCGGCACCCAACCGGCATCCACGCCGACGAGGGCGGCGAACGAGGCTTCCACCACCGCCTGGTCCAGCGGCGGGATGCACAGCGCCTCGCAGGAGCGGTTGAGTCGCGCGGCGTGCTGGTCCGGCCGGAACAGGCGTATCTGGCCGCGCTCGTCGCGGAATGCCTTCAGCCCGTCGAACACCGCCTGCGCGTAATGCAGCACGCAGCAGGCCGGGTCCATGGTGAAGGGGGCGTAAGGCACGATGCGGCCGTCATGCCAGCCGTGCTCGGGCGTGTAGTCCATGACGAACATGTGGTCGGTGAAGACGTCGCCGAAGCGCAGCTTGTCGTCGGCCACGCGTGGCTTGGGGTGCTGGGTGCGTGTGACCGGGAAATCCTGCATTGCGGCGTGCTACCTTGCGTGTGGCTGGCCGATGCATACGCCCGCGGCGGGGACGGAAGAAAGGCCCTCCTTTCTGAAAACGACGGGAAGCCAGGGCGTGGAGCTGCAGCCATCGCAGATGCGGGCAACAGAAATCCCGCGCTCCTGTTCAGGACAGCACTGCCTGCCTGCCTTGCCTGGAGTGCGGAGCGCCGGAGCGCGCAGCGGCGACCCGCCGCTCCAGGAGCGCGCCCACCGCGCGGCACAAGCCTCTGACCTCGGCAACCCCAACCCGGTCGGCCTGCATCACAGCCCGGGTCACGTCATCGGCCAGAAGCTCCTCCAGTTCCGTATCGCGGCAAGATGGGGCGTCGGGTCTCTCACAGCCTGCCATGCAGCACCTCCTTGCAGCCGTCGCCGTCAGAACGGTCCGGGTGCGTGAGGCCTAGCGCAGTAGGCGTCCGGGAGGATGACTGAACGATACGGCTTGGTAACCGCTGGTAACACCCGCCTGTGCCGGCGCGGAATGGTTCTGCCCGCAAGGGAGTCCAAGGCCGGTTTGACACGAACCAGCCGCCACGCTTTCTTCAGCAAGGAACTGCAACAGGCCAGGGCGCACGTGGCCAGGCTGCCTCAGCGGGCACTTTCAAGATAAAAGAGCTGCGTAGCTCGCGCCAGAAGCATTGGGGACAGACGGACCATGGACGTACGCGCAGCAATCGCCTTCGAGGCCGGACAACCGCTCACCATCGAGACCGTCCAGCTGGAAGGTCCCAGGGCCGGCGAGGTCCTGGTCGAGATCAAGGCCACAGGCATCTGCCACACCGACAAGTATACGCTGTCCGGTGCGGACGCCGAAGGCCTGTTCCCCTGCATCCTCGGACATGAGGGCGCCGGCGTGGTGGTCGATGTAGGGCCGGACGTGCGCGGCCTGAGGAAAGGCGATCACGTCATTCCGCTCTACACGCCGGAATGTCGCAATTGCAAATCCTGCCTGAGCCGCAAGACCAACCTCTGCACCGCCATACGGGCCACGCAGGGCAAAGGTGTCATGCCGGACGGCACGACGCGTTTCAGCTTCCAGGGGAAGCCGGTGTATCACTACATGGGCTGCTCCACTTTCGCGAACTACACGGTGCTGCCTGAGATAGCACTCGCGAAAGTCCGTGAGGACGCACCGTTCGAGAAGATCTGCTACATCGGCTGCGGCGTCACCACCGGCGTGGGCGCGGTGATATACACAGCCAAGGTCGAACCGGGCGACAGCGTTGTGGTGTTCGGCCTGGGCGGCATCGGCCTGAACTGCGTGCAGGGCGCGCGCATCGCGGGCGCGGACATGATCGTGGGTGTGGACATCAACCCGGGCCGCCGCGAACTCGCCGAGAAATTCGGCATGACGAATTTCGTCAACCCGAAGGAGATCGGTGGCGACGTGGTGGCGCACATCGTCGAACTCACCAAAGGTGGTGCCGACCACAGCTTCGAATGCGTCGGCAACACCACGCTGATGCGCCAGGCGCTGGAATGCGCGCATCGCGGCTGGGGCAAGTCCACCATCATCGGCGTGGCTGCCTCCGGCCAGGAGATCTCCACGCGTCCGTTCCAGCTCGTGACCGGCCGGGTATGGCAGGGCAGCGCGTTTGGCGGCGCGCGCGGCCGCACGGACGTGCCGAAGATCGTGGACTGGTACATGGAGGGCAAGATCAACATCGATGATCTGATCACGCACATCTTGCCGCTGGACAGGATCAACGAGGGATTCGAGCTGATGACCCGCGGCGAGAGCATCAGGTCCGTGGTGGTTTTCTAGGAACGCAAGGCGTTCCTATCAGGAAAGAAGCAAAACCTTTGCCTCCGCGATCCTAGACTTGTCCGGTGAGCCGCCGGGAATCGAATTTGCTTCTTCGCAAACAAGACCTTGCTTACTTCCCCTGCAAAGCCCTCGCGAAAGCCCCCAGCCGCCGCTCCATGGAAGCCGGCGCCTCGCACGCATAGCGCATCGTGCGCTGCGTCTCCTGAAACGCCCGCACATCGAAATCCCGCTCGCCTGCCAGATCCGCGCGGTGCGTATCGTTCGCCGGCATCTCGTCCACTTTCGTGCTGATGTCCGCCACCACGTCGCCCATGCGACGCTGCCGCAAGCCCAGCTGCTCTATCCGGCGTATGAGCAGCGTACGCTCGTCGTTGGTCTCGTCAACCAGCGCGCTGAACAGCATTCCCCGCTGTGCTGCCGGAACACCGCCGGCATATTGACGCAGCTTCGCCAGCGCCCTGTCGTCCGGCGTGTCGCGGTTGACGATGTCCGTCACGAGCGGAAACATCTTGTCGTCATCGCGCCAGCCCGTATTGGCTGGCACGTTGCCGGCCCAGTAGGAACCGGGCGTCAGAACAGGCACGAGCCGTTGCGCGCAGGGCCAGTTCGGGTCCTGACCTGGTATCTGCGCTGATGCGCCTTGCCCACAGGCGATTAGCATGACGTAAGACAGCAAGGCCTTCTTCTTTGAAAAGAAGCAGAAAACTTTTGCTTCCGCGCCTGCGCTAAGTGGCACCAAGTTTCGCCAACGCGCGCGCTGGCAGAACTTGGGTGCGCCTGGATGCAGGCGGAGAGACAAAAGTTTTTTGCTTCTTCTCAAAAAAGAAGGCCTTGCTTGCTTCACTCCGCCCCTCCCCCCCGCCGCGCCAGAAATCCGCGCCCCGGATCATACCCTACAACCGCAGCCCCCAGGAACAACGCCAGATACGCACACACTACCAGCGCGGACACCGGGTTGAACGCGTCATAGAGTGCGAACCGTATCAGCTCCACCGCATGGGTGAACGGGTTGATCTCGCTCGCCCAGTAAATCGACAGGCTCGCCTGCTGCACGCGCCAGAGCGGATACAGCGCGGCAGAGGTGAAGAACATAGGAAAGATCACGAAATTCATCACTCCGGCGAAGTTCTCCAGCTGACGGATGAAGGACGACAGCACCAGCCCCAGCGCTCCCAGCATCAGCCCGGACAGCACCAGTGCCGGCAGTACGGCGACGTAACCGGTGAGCGGCGGCCGGATGTTCCAGAACCAGGCGATGGCGAGAAAGATGTACACCTGCACGATGGAGACGGCGACGCCCGCCAGCAGCTTGCCCATCAGCAGGAACCAACGCGGGAAAGGGCTGACCATCAATGTGCGCATGCTGCCCATCTCGCGGTCATACACCATGGAGAGCGAGCTCTGCATGCCGTTGAACAACTGGATCATCCCGGCCAGCCCCGGCGCGATGTACACCTCGTAGGGGATGTAGGTGCGATAAGGCGGGCTGATGGAGACGCCGAGCACGAAGTGAAAGCCGGCCGCGAAGATCACCAGCCACACCAGCGGCCGCACCAGGGCGGAGACGAAGCGTCCGCGCTGGTGCACCCAGCGCAGCCCCTCGCGCCGGATGATCCCCGACAGGCACTGCCAGTAGGCGCCGGCGTTCATGCCGCGTGTCGCGCAGTCAGCGAGTCGAACGCGCCGCTCAGCGAGCCGAACGGCGCAGAGAGCGCGGCCTGCGTGTCGTCGGCCAGCACGCGTCCCTGCTGCAGCACGATCACGCGCGCTTCCTCGCCCGCCTCGTCGATCAGGTGGGTGGCCCACAACACGCCGACCGCGCGCGTCCGGCACAGCGCGCGGACATGCTGCAGCAGGAACTGCCGGCTTTCCGTGTCCAGGCCCGCCGTAGGCTCGTCGAGCAGCAGAAGCGAGGGCTGGTGCACCAGCGCGCGCGCCAGTTCCACCCGCCGACGCTGGCCGCCCGAAAGCGCCCGCACCCGGTCATGTCGCCGCTCCAGCAGCCCTACGCGTTCGAGTTCCGCCTCCACGGCCGGCGATGCGGTCCGGCGGGACAGCCCGTGCAGCGACGCGTGATAGAACAGGTTCTGCTCCACGGTCAGGTCGAGATCCAGAGTCGGCTGCTGGAACACCACGCCCATGCGCGCCAGTGCGGCACGCGGCGCGCGCTCCACGTCGTGGCCGAACACCGCGATCGCACCCGTGCGCGCACTGTACAGCCGTGTGATCAGCGCGAACAGCGTGGTCTTGCCGGCGCCGTTCAGCCCCAGCAACACGGTAAAATCGCCCGGCCTGACGCTGAACGCCACATCCTGCAGCACGCGCCGCGTGCCGAACGCGTGGGACAGCCCGCTCACGCGCAGCGCGTCCGCCGCCTCAGGGCGCAACGACGATGCCCCAGGGCGACTGCCCGACCGGCACGGATTGCGTCACTTCCAGCGCGCGCGCGTCGATCACCGACATGTCGTTGCTTATGCCGTTGGCCACGTACAGCGTGCCCTGGTCGGGCGAGAACGCGCCGTGCCAGACCCGCTGGCCCACCAACAGGTACTTCTCGATCGCGAGATCATTCGCGTCGACCACCGCCACGCGGTTCGCCGGACCCAGATCCACGAACGCCGTGCGGCCGTCCTCTGACAGGTTGATCCCCACCGCCTGTATCGCCGCCGTCGGCACGTCGGGCAGATCGAAACGGATCGTCTTGATGATCCTGTGCGTCGCCGTGTCGATCACCGCGACGGTGCCGGCCACTTCGGAAGACACCCAGACCCGCGCGCCATCCCTGGTGAACACGGCGAAGCGCGGCCGGGTGCCCACCAGCACGCTCGCCACCACCTGATGCGTCACGGTGTCGATGAAATGCGCCATGCTGGTGGTCTCGGACGTGCATAGCACGGTGCGGCCGTCGGGGCTCACCGCCATGCCCTCAGGCTCCACGCCCACCGGGATCTCCGACGTGATCTCTCCCTTCGTCACGTCCAGCACGGAAACCTGGCTGTTATCCTCGTTGGCCACGTAGAGCGTCTTGCCATCAACGCTCAGCGCCATGTACTCCGGATCGGGGTTGCTCGGCAGCGTACGCGTGACCGTCAGGCTGGCCAGATCCAGCACCTCGATGTGGTCTGCGTCAGACGTGCAGATGTACAAGCTACGGCCGTCTTTCGAGAGCACGATGCCGCGCGGCCGCGCGCCCACGGCCACCGTCTGCAGGATCTTCAGCGAGGCGCCGTCCAGCACCGTGATCGTGTTGTCCTTTTCGTTGGAAACGAAGACGCGGAAGGCGCAGGCGGGGTGTGCCCACAGCATCGCGCCGGCAGCGACGGAGACAAGCAAGGCCGCTCTCAATGCAGCCGTTCTCAATGCAAATGACATGCAGCCTCCGGCGCGTCGGGACCAAGCGAATCCAGTTCGTTCGTCTGATGCAGAAATCCAGGCTGCGGCGAGATCGACACCAGGGAGCGATCCGTCGCCAGCAGGACCGGCTGGCGCAACTGGCCGTCCCACGCGCGAAAGCTCAGCTCCGGCCCCTTGTAGCCGGACATCGTGAAGTCCGCACTGTGCAGATAGGCGATGATGCGGCCCGGGTCGGCGCTGCCGCCGCGTGTCGCCGCCTCGCCTATCGCGCGCACCGCCAGCCAGCCGCCGTAATCGCCCGGCGTCATCC
>CAHJWU010000088.1 GCA_903643085.1 Rhodospirillales bacterium | reverse complement strand
TTTGGCTGCCCTGCGAGGCCGTCTCCGCCGGCGACACCGTTGCTTTGGGGTTGCCGCCGTTGGACCCGTTCGTGCCGCTGGTGCCGGTCAGGCGATCGTGGTCATCGCTGATCATACGACTGTAGTGCTGAGTGTTCTGCGACTACCCGGCGAAGCGGTATGGCCAAATTCTGTCTACCGTCGACACGTGCAATGATCGCGATCGCGACCGCAGGAACGGCGGCGATCGTCGCAGGCGACGGGCGAATTCAGGAGAGGGTTGGGCACCGGTTCCATTTCCAGTCGAGCCCCTCGGAAGCAGGCGAGGCGACTGCGCGGCCTTCCTTGCCTTGCCGGTGGCCAGCCGGTAGAGCGCCGCAACACTCAAGGACCCGACCCGCCATGGCCACCGAGCGCACCTTCTCCATAATCAAGCCGGACGCCACGCGCCGGAACCTCACCGGCAGGATCAACGCCAAATTCGAGGAGGCCGGCCTGCGCATCGTCGCCCAGCGGCGCGCTCACCTGACACAGGCGCAGGCCGAGGCGTTCTACGGCGTGCACCGGGAGCGGCCGTTCTTCGGCGGGCTGGTGACGTTCATGACCAGCGGGCCGGTGGTGCTGCAGGTACTGGAAGGCGAGGACGCGGTGGCCGCCAACCGCCGCATCATGGGTGCGACCAACCCGGCGAACGCCGAGCCCGGGACGATACGCAAGGAGTTTGCGGAGGACATCGAGGCGAACTCGGTGCATGGCAGCGACAGCGCGGAGAACGCGGCGACGGAGATCGCTTTCTTCTTCAAGCCTGAAGACATCGTAGGGTAAGGAAGCAAGGCCTTCTTTTTTGAAAAGAAGCAAAAAACGTTTGATCCGGCTGTCGCGGATCTCTCCGGCGTCTCGCCGACAGGGAGCAAAAGTTTTTTGGTTCTTTTTTTCAAAAAAGAACTGCTTTCTTCCTTGGGATTTCACGTGAAAATCATAGTCCTAGGCAGCGGCGTCGTGGGTGTCACCAGCGCCTGGTACCTCGCGCAGGCCGGCCACGAAGTCACCGTGATAGACCGCCAGCCGGCCGCCGGCATGGAGACCAGCTTCGCCAACGCCGGCCAGGTCTCGCCCGGCATGTCCGCGCCGTGGGCCGCGCCGGACACGCCGCGCAAGGCCATATTGTGGATGATGATGCGGCATCGGCCGCTGGTGTTCTGGCCGGTGCCGGACCGCGCGCTGCTAGACTGGGTGCGCCGCTTCCTGGGCAACTGCAACGCCGAGGCCTACGCGCGCAACAAGGGCCGCATGGTGCGGCTGGCGGAATACAGCCGCGACAGGTTGCGCGATCTGCGCACGGTGACCGGCATTTCCTACGATGACGGGCAGCGCGGCCTGCTGCAGTTGTTCCGCACGCAGAAGCAGGCGGACCATGTGGGCGACGACACCGCGGTGCTGGACCGGCTGGGCGTGCCCTACACGATCCTGGACCGCGCGGGATGCCTCGCACAGGAGCCGGCGCTGGCGGGCGTGCAGGGCAAGTTCGTGGGCGGCCTGCGGCTGCCCGGAGACGAGACGGGCGACGCGCACATCTTCACCCAGAGCCTGGCGGCCCTGGCCGAGGCGGCGGGCGTGGTGTTCCGCTACGGCGTGGCGATCGAGCGCCTGCTGGTGGAGGGCGGACGCATTGCCGGCGTGGCCACGAAAGACGGCGTGCTGACCGCGGACAGCTACGTGGTGGCGCTCGGCAGCTACTCGCCGGCCCTGCTGCGCGCGGCCGGGATCAGCCTGCCAGTGTATCCGGTGAAGGGCTACTCGATCACCATGCCGGTGGCGGATGAGGCGGAAGCGCCGGTCAGCACGGTGATGGACGAAACGTTCAAGGTGGCAATCACCCGGCTCGGCGATCGCATACGCGTGGGCGGCACGGCGGAGCTGGCAGGCTTCAGCAACACGCTGCGCGAGCCGCGCCGGCGCACGCTGGTGCACTCCGTAACGGACCTGTTCCCGCATGGCGGCGACGTGAGCCGCGCGAAGTTCTGGACCGGGCTGCGGCCGATGACGCCGGACGGTCCGCCGGTGATCGGGCCTACGAAGATTGCGAATCTGTGGCTGAACACGGGGCATGGGACGCTGGGGTGGACGATGTCCTGCGGGTCCGGCGCATTGCTCGCGGATCTTATGAGCGGTACGCGGCCGAATATCGAATTCGAGGATTTGTCGGTGGCGCGGTATCAGTAAGCAAGCGAGGCCTTCTTTTTTGAAAAAAAGAAGCAAAAAACTTTTGCTCCCCCGCATTTGAGGCAGCCGCTTTATGCCGGCAGCATGCGAACGCCGCTTTTGCGGCCGTGCGTTTCAGCAGTCCGCGACAGCGTAGACAAAAGCTTTTTGCTTCTTTTTCTCGAAAAAGAAGGCCTTGCTTACTTTCCCAACGCCTTGCTCAACACCAGCGCATCACTCCCATCCGCATAGTACCCCGCTCGGCGCCCGACCTGCTGATACCCCAACCGCTGATACAGTCCGCGCGCCGCGGGATTGCGCGTGCTCACCTCGAGGAACATGCGCACCGCGCCGCGCAGCCGGGCTTCCTCGGCGGCGCGGGTCAGCAGCGCGGCACCCAGGCCCTGCTGGCGGCGTTCGGGAACCACGGCCACCGTCAGTATCTCTGCCTCGTCGGCGGCCAGGCGCGCCAGCAGCATGCCGTCGCGGCCGTCGATGAAGCCGAACACGCCAGGTTGGGAGAGCTGGCCGGCGATGATCCGCTCGTCCCAGAACTCGTCTTCCGGAAACGCGCGGGCGTGTATGGCGGACAGCGCGGTGGCGTGCAGCGGCCCTGCCTTCACCGGCCCGCTCATACCGGCGGCGCCCGCAGGCCGCCCGCGGGCAGGCGCGCTTCCGGCGCGTCCACGTAAAGCGGTTCGGCTGGCAGAGGCGGCAGGCCGCCCGCGTGCCGCAACGCCGCAATCTCCGCCACATGCACCGGCTTGGGCGTCCTGGCGGTGGTCAGCAACACGTCGGTGCCGCGCGCGGCCAGCGTGGCGGCCACCAGATTGGCCGCGTTGCCGCACACGGCGACACGGCCAGGCGCCGGCGGCAGCGCATCCGTGGGGTAGCCGCCGAAGCCATCGCCCATGTCCAGGAATACGCGCCCGCGCCGGGCGGTCACGGCCGTCCACAGCGTGCGGCCGACAAGCGCGGACAGCTCTGCCGCCAGCGCCTCGGCAACCGTCACGCCGATCACGGGCACGTCCAGCGCCAGGCCGATGCCGGCTGCCACGGAGATCCCGGCGCGCAGGCCGGTGAAGCTGCCCGGCCCGACCACCACGCCTATCAGGTCCAGCGCGCGCCCTGCACGGTCCAGCAGGCGCTCGATCAATCCGGGCAGCGCACCGGCCAGGCCAAGTTCCTCGGCGATGCGGCCGGCGGCTACGGGCGCGCCTCCGGCGAGGATCGCGGCCTCACAGCCGCCATACGGGGAAGACAGGGCTAGTATCCGCATTCAGGCAAGCAGTCCTTTTTCGAGAAAAAGGACCAAAAAGCTTTTGCTCCCTGTCGGGGACACGAGGGACATACCCTCGGCGTCACAGCAGGACGCAGGCATCCGCGAAGGCCAGCCTGGGGGCGCGGGGGTATTGGTTCTGGCCGTCACCGTGGCCCAGATTGACCAGGAAGTTGGAGCGCCAGCCGCTCTCGGCAAAGAATATCTCGTCCACACGGGCGCGGTCGAAGCCGGACATCGGGCCGCAATCCAGGCCCATCGCGCGCGCCGCCATGATCAGGTAGGCGCCTTGCAGGGTGGAGTTGCGGAACGCGGTCTCCTCGGCAAGCGCGTCGTTCCCGGCGAACCAGGCGCGCGCGTCGGCCTGCGGAAACAGCTCGGGCAGCCTGTCGTAGAATTTCGGGTCCCAGGCCACGATGGCCACCACAGGCGCGGCGAGGGTCTTGTCTGTGTTGCCGGCAGAAAGCGCCGGACGCAGCCGCTCGCGCGCTTCGGCGCTGCGCAGGAAGACGAAGCGCGCCGGCGAAGTGTTGGCCGAGGTCGGGCCGAATTTCAGGGTGGCGTAGAGCTGCTCGAGCTGCGCGTCGGTGACGGGTTCCGGCGTCCAGCTGTAATGGGTGCGTGCGTCGTGGAAGAGCGCGTCCAGGGCTTCGGTGTTCAAAGGCAAGGCAAGCAGTCCTTTTTTGAAAAAAAGGACCAAAAAACTTTTGCTCCTGACGACGTCGACGCACCTACGTGTTCCGTGAGGTGCACGCGTCGCGTGGTGCAGGCGCCAGGAGAAAAAGTCTTTCGCTTCTTTTCTTCAGAAAAGAAGGCCTTGCCTCCTGTCTGACGCAATCTAAGCCGCGACCTGCTCGACCGAAAGCACCTCGGGCACATAATGCCGCAGCATGTTCTCGATCCCATGCTTGAGCGTGGCGGCCGAAGACGGGCAGCCGCTGCAGGCGCCCTGCATGTGCAGCCGCACGATGCCGTCCTTGTAGCCGCGGAAGACGATGTCGCCGCCGTCGCTGGCCACCGCCGGGCGCACGCGCGTGTCCAGCAGTTCCTTGATCTGGTCGACCACGTCCTGGTCTTCCGGCGCCACGGTGTCTTCCACCGCGGCGTCCGCGGCACCCTCCATCACCGGACGGCCGGCGACGAAATGCTCCATGATGGCGCCCAGCACCTGCGGCCGCAGCGCCTGCCAGTCGGCGTCGCCCTTGGTGACGGTGATGAAGTCGCCGCCCAGGAACACGCGGGCCACGCCGGGCAGGGCGAACAGGGCGGCCGCCAGCGGGCTGGGGCCGGCCGCGTCCGGGCTCGCGAAATCCGCGGTGCCGGCGTCCATCACCGGCACGCCGGGGAGGAACTTCAGGGTGGCGGGGTTGGGCGTGCTCTCGGTTTCGATGAACATGGCGGGGCCTTTATGATAGAGGCGGGCAGGCTCGGTTATGGTGCGCCGGCGGGTGAGGGGCAAGGATGCAGGACGGCAGGGCGCCTGCAGGACCGGATCCGGCCGTTGTGCGGGCGCCGGGCGCAAAGGTCTTTTGCTTCTTTTTTCAAGAAAGACGGCCTTGCTTGCTTCCTTCAATGCGACCGAACGCATACGCTCCCGCAAAAAACCACCCGGGAGACGTCCTTTGCCCCTGAAGCCAATCCGTATGGCGGCGCTGGCCCTCTGCCTGTCGCCGCTCGCCGCGCAGGCGCAATCGCCCGTGGTCAGCACGCAGTACGGCGCCGTCCAGGGCACCACGGTCGGCGCCGTCAACGAGTGGCTCGGCATTCCCTATGCAGCCCCGCCGGTGGGCAGGCTGCGCTGGTATCCGCCGCAGCCGCCGGCGCCGTTCACCTCCACCTACCAGGCGACGCAGTTCGGCTCGTCCTGCCCGCAGGGAGTGAGCCAGTTCGGCCGGCCCAGCACGGACGAGGACTGCCTCTACCTCAACATCTACGTGCCCGCCGGCGCCACCGCCGCCTCCAGGCTGCCGGTGATGGTCTGGATACATGGCGGCGCGTTCGTGGACGGCGAAGGGGCCGACTACGACGGCAGCCCGCTCGCCACCCAGGGCAACGTCATCGTCGTCACCATCAACTACCGGCTTGGCCTGCTGGGATTCCTCGCCCATCCGGCGCTGGCGGCCTACGACCCGAACGGCAGCAGCGGCAATTACGGCCTGCAGGACCAGCAGGCGGCGCTCGCCTGGGTGAACCGCAACATCGGCGGCTTCGGCGGCAACCCGACCCGCATCACCATCTTCGGCGAGTCTGCCGGAGGTGCGAGCGTGGAGACGCAGCTCACCTCGCCCAGCCTGCCGAAGGTGGCTGCCGCCATCATCCAGAGCGGTGACTACATGCAGTCGCTGCCGACGCTGTCCGGCGCCGAGGCGACCGGCGTGGCCACCGCCACCGGCAAGCTCGCTTGCGGCGGCACAGGCGCGCTCGCGTATCTCTGCCTGCACGCGAAATCGGCCGCGGACATCGTCGGTGCCATAAGCCCCGCCGACCTCGACGTGTCGCCGAACGTGGACGGCACGACCGTGCCACAGCAGCCGCTGCAGGCTTACGCTGCCGGCCACTACCAGCACGTGCCCGTCATCAACGGCAGCAACCATGACGAATACCGCCTCTTCGTCGGCATCGACGAGCTGCTCGGCGAGCCCGTGCTCACGGCCGCCGCCTACATGAACGACGTGGCGTCTGCCTTCGGCAGCTTCGGCATGGCCGTGCTCGCGCAATATCCCGTCTCCGCCTACGAGGGCGCCGCCTATCCTTGCACGCAGGGCTACGATTGCGGCCCGAGCTACGCCTACGCGGCGCTGGTGACGGATTACAGCTTCGCCTGCGGCGCCCACCTGCTCAACAGCCTGCTGGCGCAGTCCACGACGGTGTACAGCTACGAGCTGAACGACCCGCACGCGCCGGACCTGTTCCTGCCGCCGGAACCCGCCATTCCGAACCTCGGCGACAGCCACGCCTCCGAACTGCCCTACCTGTGGCCGCGCCTGACGGACCCCTTGCTAGGGCTGGGCCCTGAGGCCTTCAGCGCCCCGCAACTGCAGCTTGCCAGCTCCATGCGCGCTTTCTGGACGAGCCTGGCGCGTTACGGCCGCCCGCTGGCGCCGCTCGCCACGACCTGGCAGCCTTACAACACCCAGGGCCTGGTGCTCAGCCTGGTGCCGCCTGCGCCGGCGCTGGAGAGCAGTTTCGTCACCGCGCATCATTGCGCGTTCTGGAAGCCGGTGCTGCTGGGGCAGGCCGGGTTGCCGGGTTCCACGGCTTACTGACGGCAAGCAAGCAGTCCTTTTTTGAAAACAAGGACCAAAAAACTTTTGCTCCCCGCCTGCATCGAGGCGCGCGCCGGTTCTGCAAGGGATGGACTTGCACGCAGCGCGCGGATCTATGGGCAGGCGGGGAGCAAAAGTCTTTTGCTTCTTTTCTTCAGAAAAGAAGGCCTTTCTTCCCCTCAGATGAACTGCCCGCGCAAGAACCCCAGCGCCGGCAACGGCCGCCAGGCCTTCGGCACATCGGCGCGGCGTATCGGCGCCACGCTGTAATGCGGCACCGGCTGCCGGCTGCCGCGCAGGAAACCGGCATAGGCACTCACCTGCTGCTCCCGCCAGGTCCGGTCTGCCAGCGCCGCGGTCCGGTTGGGGTAGATGTCGGCGATGCGTTCGGTCTTGCCGAGGGAGGCGACAACGGCCCAGAGCGTATCGTCACGGGCGGCGGGGAGGCGGATGATCTCGGTCATGCGTCCTGCTGGCCTGAGTGCGGGGACGTGGCTTGCGGGCTCAGCCGAGCGCCTGCAGCGCCGGCTCAGAAACAGGCGGGCTGCCTGCCGGCGCACAGGCGGACACCTCGGCGACGGCCTCGCAGGCTGGCGAAGGCGGCTCGCCGGCGCGCTGCTCCTGCGCGCGGTCCCGCATGCGCGAGAGGGCGGCGTTCGTGGCCGCCAGCGTGTCGGCGCCCAGGCCCTGGCAGAGCGTGCTGGCCAGGTCGGTGAGCTGGACGTCGATCTCGCCCAACAGCGGCTGGGCCGCTTCGGTCAGGTGCAGGCGCCAGCAGCGGCGGTCAGTGGGGTCCGGCCGGCGCTCCACCATGCCGCGCGCCTCCAGCCGGTCCACCAGGCGGGCCACCGTTATCGGCTCCACTTCCAGTATCTCGGCCAGCTCCTTCTGCAGCAGGCCGGGCTGGGATTCGAGGCGTATCATCAGGGTCCATTGGGCGCGGGTCATGCCATGCGCCCTGGCGCGCCGGTCGGCCTCCGTGCGTATCAGCCGGGCCAGGATGACGATGTTGGTCAGCAGGTCGCGCTTGCGTGTCATGGCCATGAAGTATCTTGGGTCAGGACGGGGCTGACCTCAACAGATTAGGAAGGCAAAGCGGGCGATATCAAGGCAGGATCAGGCCATGCCGTAGCACTGGCGGAAGAACAGAAGTTTTTGCTTCTGTTTGCAGAAGGCCGTTCTTTCTTCGTGCCCAGCGCTCCGCTACGAAGCCCGCCATGTCCTCCTCCACCCCTCCCACCCTGGTCACCGGCGCCACCGGCTTCGTAGGCTCCGCCGTGGCGCGCGTGCTGCTGGCGCGCGGCCACAGGCTGCGGCTGTTCGTGCGGCCAGGTGGCGACAGGCGCAACATCGCCGGGCTGGACGCGGAACTGGCCGAAGGCGATCTGCGCGATCCGGCCTCGCTTGCGGCGGCGGCCGAGGGCTGCCGGTACCTGATGCACGTGGCGGCCGATTACCGGCTGTGGGTGCCGGACCCGGAGGCCATGATGCAGGCCAACGTGGCGGGCACGCGCGCGCTGCTGCTGGCCGCGCAGTCCCGCGGCGTGGAGCGCATGGTGTATTGCAGCAGCGTGGCCGCCCTGGGCCTGGTGGGCGACGGCACTGTGGCCGACGAGACCACGCCGGTGCATCCCGAGCGCATCATCGGAATCTACAAGAAATCCAAATACCTGGCCGAACGGGCGGTGCTGGACCTGGTGGCCGAGCACGCGATGCCGGTGGTGATCGTGAACCCCTCCACGCCGGTGGGGCCGCGCGACATCAAGCCCACGCCGACCGGCAAGATGATCAGGGACGCCGCCCAAGGCCGCATGCCGGCCTATGTGGAGACCGGGCTGAACATCGTCCACGTGGACGACGTGGCGGAAGGCCACGCTCTGGCGCTGGAGCGCGGCGTGGTGGGCGAGAGATACATCCTCGGCGGCGAGGATTACGCGCTGGGCGAGCTGTTCGCCCTGGTCTCCCAGGTGGCCGGGCGCCGGCCGCCGCGGGTGAAGCTGCCGATCGCGCCGTTATATCCGCTGGCGCTGGCCTGCGAGGCGCTGGCGCGGTTCGGCGTGGCGCCTGTCGTGACGCGCGAGACGCTGGGGATGGCGAGGAAGAAGATGTTCTTCTCGAGCGCGAAGGCCAGGGCGGAGCTGGGGTATGCGCCTCGGCCGGCTGTCGAGGCGGTTCGCGACGCGGTTGCGTGGTTCAGGGCGGACCGCGCGTCGCGCTGAGCATGCCCACCGCCGTCCGCCGCGCGTCACTCCCCTTTGTCGTGCCTTTCGTGTACAGGCGAGGCGCCTCCGACGCTCGGCCGGTCGGTGGCCGGACGCCACCGGATCGGGCCTTTCGGGAGAAAAGGCTGGACTCGCCCGCCTGAACCAGTCGCACCATCACCAGGCACCCCAAAGCCCGGCAGCGTCACAGGAGCAAAAGCCTTTTGCTTCTTTTTGCCAAAAAGAAGGCCTTTCTTGACTGTCCTTGCTGCGCTCGCCCTGGCCATCTGGCTCTACCTCCTGCTCGGCCACGGCCTCTTCTGGCAGTACGGCCCCGTGCTGCGCGCCGTCCCGTCCAGCCGCGCCATGCCGCCCGTCACCATCATCGTGCCTGCCCGCAACGAGGCGGAGAGCATCCTCGCCTGCCTGCGAAGCCTGCTGGCGCAGGAGTACGGCGGGCCTTTCCGGATAATCATGGTCGATGACCTGAGCAGCGACGGCACAGGGGCGCTGGCGGACGCGATCGGCGACGCCCGGCTGAAGGTGCTGCGCGGGGCGGCGCATCCGCCCGGCTGGAGCGGCAAGCTGTGGGCGGTGCACCAGGGCGTGGCGGAGGCCGGACGGGCGGAGCTGCTGCTGCTGACAGACGCCGACATCGTGCATGCGCCGCGTCATCTGGCGACTCTGGTGAGCCAGATGCAGGCGGGCGGGCTGGACCTGGTGAGCGAGATGGTGGCGCTGCATTGCGAACGCGCGATGGAGCACGCGCTGGTGCCGCCTTTCGTGTTCTTCTTCCAGCTGCTCTATCCGTTCGCCTGGGTGAACGATCCGGGCAATCCGGCGGCGGCGGCGGCGGGCGGCACGGTGCTGATACGGGCGGCCGCACTCGCGCGGGTGGGCGGGGTGGCGGCCATGCGCGGCGCGCTGATCGACGACGTGACGCTGGCGCGGCGGGTGAAGCAGGGTGGGCGCATCTGGCTGGGGCATAGCGGGCTGGCCACCAGCATCAGGCCGTATCGGGAGACGGGCGAAGTGTGGCGCATGGTCGCGCGCTGCGCGTTCGTGCAGCTGGGCTACTCGCCGTGGAAGCTGGCGGGCACGGTTGCGGGCATGGTGCTCGTCTGGCTGGTGCCGCCTCTGGCTGCGCTGTTCGGGCACGGGGCGGCGCGCTGGATGGGCGTGCTGGCCTGGATGGCGATGACGGTCTCTTATGTGCCGACGCTGCGCCGCTTCCGGCTGAACTTCGCCTGGGCGGCGTGCCTGCCGGCAGCCGCGGTGTTCTATACGGCAGCCACGCTCGGCTCTGCGGTGGACCATTACCGCGGGCGCGGTACGATCTGGAAGCAGCGGGCGTATCACGGATGAGCAAAGCGGTGCCTGACCTGGAAAGCGGAGCTGGGGCGGACGTGGAGGCGTGGTCCGGCAAGGGCCGCACGCAGGAGAACTTTCCGGTGGGCTCGCTGCTGGTGCGGCGCGCGCTGCGCCGGCACGTGCATGCGTTCTACGGCTTCGCGCGCAATGCCGATGACATCGCCGACAGTGCGATGCTGGCACCGGCCGACAAGCTCGCGCGCCTGGGCGTCATGGAGGCCGTGCTGCTTGGCCGCGCCGACGCCGGCTCGGCCTCGGCAGCAAGCCTGCGGGCCAGCCTGGCCGAGACGGGGGTGACCGACATGCACAGCCGGGAGCTGCTGCGCGCCTTCCGGCAGGACGCGACGCAGAACCGCTATGCCACCTGGCCGGACCTGCTGGACTATTGCCGCTACTCGGCGATGCCGGTGGGGCGGCACGTGCTGGCGCTGCATGGCGAGGCGGCGGACTGCATACCGCCCTCGGACGCGCTGAGTGCCGCCTTGCAGATACTGAACCACCTGCAGGACATGGCGCGCGACCTGGCCGGGCTCGACCGCTGCTATTTGCCGCAGGACTGGCTGGCCGCCGAGGGCTCCGGCGTCGGCGATGTGCGCCGGCCGGCGGAGACCCCGGGGCTGCGCCGCGTCATCGACCGTCTGCTGGACGGCTGCGACGTGATGAACGACCAGGCGGCGGCACTGCCGCTGCGGGTGCGCGACGCGCGGCTGCGGCTGGAGACCGGCGTGATCCTGGGCCTGTCGCGCCGGCTGGCGGCCA
>CAHJWU010000087.1 GCA_903643085.1 Rhodospirillales bacterium | reverse complement strand
CCCCGGCCCCGGCGCGCCGTCCGGCAGCGCGCGGCCTGGCAGCGTGCCGGGCACCACCACGGCGTAGGACGGCACGCGGCCCACGAGGATCTCGCCTGTGGCGCGGTCGATGATCTTGGTCGAGGCACCGAGGAACACGCCCATGGAGAGTACTGCGCCGCGTTCTACGATCACACCTTCGGCGACTTCGGAGCGGGCGCCGATGAAGCAGTCGTCCTCGATGATCACCGGGCCGGCTTGCAGCGGTTCGAGCACGCCGCCGAGGCCCACGCCGCCGCTTATGTGGCAGTTCGCACCCACCTGGGCGCAGCTTCCCACGGTGGACCAGGTGTCTACCATGGTGCCCGGGCCGACATGGGCGCCCACGTTGATGAAGCAGGGCATGAGCACGACGCCGGGGGCCACGTAGGCGCTGCGGCGGATGACCGCGCCGGGAACGGCGCGGAAATTGGCCCGGGCGTGCTGCCCGGCGGTCCAGTCCTGGGTTTTCAGGGGGACCTTGTCGTAGGCCAGGCCTGGCATCTGGGTGCTGTCGTTGAGGCGGAAGGACAGCAGGACGGCCTGTTTCAGCCAGGCGTTCGTCTGCCACCCGGTGGGGGTTGGCTCAGCCACGCGCAGGCGGCCGCAGTCCAATGCGGCGAGCGCTGCTTCGATGTGGGGGCGGGCGGCTTCGCGGTTGAGCGTTTCGCGGGTTTGCCAGAGGGATTCGATTTCCGCGCGCAGGGCGCCGTCGTCAGGGAAAGGCAAGGCGGGCGGTCCTTCGCTGCGTATGGAGATTGCCGGTCGGACAGATCGAACGCAAACCGACGCGTGCGAAGCTCTATCCACCGAGTTCCACGGCAATCGCCGTAGCCTCGCCGCCGCCTATACACAGAGAAGCAATACCCCGCCGCGCCCCCTGGGCGCGCAACGCCGCGAGCAGCGTCACCAGAATGCGCGCGCCGGAGGCGCCGATCGGGTGGCCCAGCGCGCAGGCACCGCCGTTCACGTTCACCCGGTCCGCGCCGAGATCCATCTGCCGCATCGCCGCCATCGTCACCACCGCGAACGCCTCGTTAATTTCGTAGAGATCGACGTCGCTTTTCTTCCAGCCTGTCCGGTCCAGCAGCTTTTCCATCGCCCCGACCGGCGCGGTGGTGAACCAGGCCGGCGCCTGCGCATGGCTCGCATGGCCCAGTATCGTGGCGAGCGGCTTGACCCCGCGCGCCTCCGCGTCCGAGCGGCGCATCAGCACCAGCGCCGCCGCACCGTCCGAGATGGAACTGGAATTCGCCGCCGTCACCGTGCCGTCCGGCCGGAACGCCGGCTTCAGCGTGGGGATTTTCTCCGGCCGCGCCTTCGCAGGCGTCTCGTCGTCGGTCACCTCCGTCCTGCCGGGAACGGCCACGATCTCGCCGCGGAAGCGTCCCTCCGCGGTGGCGGCGCGCGCACGCTCCAGCGAGCGCAACGCGAAATCATCCTGTGCGGCGCGGGTGAATTGCAGTTTCTCGGCGGTGTCCTCGGCGAAACTTCCCATCAGGCGGCCGGTCTCGTAGGCGTCCTCCAGCCCGTCGAGAAACATGTGATCCAGCACGCGGCCGTGGCCCAGGCGGTAGCCGTCGCGCGCGCGGTCCAGCAGGTAGGGCGCGCGGCTCATGCTTTCCATGCCGCCGGCCACCATGATGGCCGCACCGCCGGAGGCGATCTGGTCGTGCGCCAGCATCACCGCCTTCATGCCGGAGCCGCACATCTTGTTCACCGTGGTGGCCGGCACGGCCTCGCCCAGACCCCCGGCGAACGAAGCCTGCCGCGCCGGCGCCTGGCCGAGCCCTGCCGGCAGCACGCAGCCCATCACCACTTCGGAGACGTCGCTGGCGGCCACGCCGGACTCCGCCAGCGCCGCGGCGATCGCCAGCCCGCCCAGCTTCGGGCAGGCAACCCCGCTGAGTGCGCCCTGGAACGCGCCCATCGGCGTGCGGCGGGCACCCACAATCACGATCGGATCGGCAAGCATGTCAGTCTCTCTCCCGGCGACACACGAGTCGCGCAAAACGCTTATTGCGTCCTTACCGTAGCCCGCCTGGGCCGGACGTGCATCGGTGTCCGGCGCAGGCCTGGCCAACTCCTGCGCGCGCGCTGACGCGCCCAATGCCGCGCTCCGCCGTCACGCGCCCGTTGCAAGGCCCGCCACCAAGTTTCGAAAGAACGACCGGCTCACCTGGGAAAGATCACCCCGGCGACCCGGTCTCCCACGGAGATGTCCAGCTTCGCCGTAAGCCCACCCTGCAGCTCCAGCGTAGCACGCACCGCGCCGCCCGAAGAAATCTGCGCCAGGCTCTGCGGCACCGTGTTCTCCGCGATGTGCGAAATCCTGCCATCCTGCCCGATGAAAACCATGTCCTCCGGCACCGGGCAGTTCTTCATCCACATCGGCACGTCGCGCGGCTGGCCCCAGTCGAAGAACATGCCGCTGCCGGCAGGAATGTTCGTGCGGAACATCTCACCCACCTCCTGCTGTTCCGGCGTGGTGGCCACCTCGACGTCGAAGACGTGCCTGGTGCCGGACTTGCCGAGGATGGTGAGTTTCTGCGTAGGCAGCCTGGGCTGCGGCCCGGTGGGCTCGGCCGCGGCGGCCAGGGGAGAGGCCAGCACGGCAGCGGCGAGCAGGATGCGCCAGGCTTCACGCATGTGGTTCATCGGTCGTCCTCCAAGGCCTGGGCGGCGAGCGCCCGGATTTCGGGCCGCACCATCCCTTCGCGCGGGCTGTCTTGCAAGGTGGTGAACCAGTGTTCGGGCGGGTGGCGTCCGGCGGCGCGGTTGTAGCGCAGCGTGCGCAGCAGGGCCTCGGCCGCGGGCGGCAGGCGTGCGGGCACGTGCAGGTCCTGCAGCACGGCCCACACGCCGGCCCAGCACCGCGCCACGGACCACGGGTTGTAGCCGCCGCCGCCCGTCACGATCAGGCGCGGCGCCAGGTGTCGGACCGCGCGCACCACGCGCCAATGCGCGTTGTTTGACAAAGAGAGGCGGCTGAGCGGGTCCTCCTCCAGCGCGTCCGCCCCGCATTGCAGGAACAATGCCTGCGGCCGGTGCGCGGCCAAAAGCGGGAGCACCGCATCTTCCAGCAGCACGCGCATCTCGGTGTCGTTGAAACCGGCGGGCACGGGGAGGTTGCGCGCGCTGCCGCCGGCGCGGTCCTGCGCGCGGCCGGTGCGCGGCCAGCGGTCCTGCTCGTGTATGCTTATGGTCAGCACGCGGGGGTCGCCGGCGAACGCGTCCTGCACGCCGTCGCCGTGATGCGCGTCTATGTCCAGGTAGGCCACGCGGGTCAGTCCCTGATCCAGCCAGGCGAGTATGCCCAGCACGGGATCGTTGAGGTAGCAGAAGCCCGACGCCCGGGCGGCGCGGCCGTGATGCGTGCCGCCGCCCGGGCAATACACATTGCCGCCATCCGCGGTCAGCCGCGCGGCCAGCAGAACGCCGCCGGCGGAAGTCATCGGACGGCGATAGACCTCCGGATAGACCGGATTGCCCTCCGCGCCGATGCCGTAGCGCGTACGGTCCGCGTCGCTGGCCGCCTGCGTGGCCTCGGCGCGCCGCAGCGCGTCTATGTAGGCGGGATCGTGGAAGCGGCAGACCTGCGCCTCGGTGGCGATGGGCGCCTCGCGGTAGTCGGCGTCTGCCAGCCACCCCAGGGCGCGGCAGAGGTCGATGACGGTGGAGACGCGGGGGACGGCGAGCGGGTGGGTGTGGCCGTAGGTGGAATGACGGTAGATGTCGCTGCCTATGAATACCGTCACGTTCCGGACACCGTCTTGTAGCAGCAGGCAAGGCCTTCTTTTTTGCAAAAAAGAAGCAAAAAACTTTTGATCCCTGCGCAGGCTGAGCTGCCTCGCTTCGTTCGGAAGCACCCGAATACCGCAATGCGGGAAGCAAAAGTTTTTTGGTCCTTTTTTTCAAAAAAGGACTGCTTGCTTTCTATGTCTCACTCGTGACACGGACTGGTAGTCAAACCAGCAGGCGGTGAGACAGAAGTTTTCTGCTTCTGTTTCCTGCTTACCGCCCGGACAGTATCCGTTCCACCAGTTCGCGCACGCTGGGCACATATCCGTTCGAGTAAAACGGATCGCTGCCGAACCGGAACGCGTTATGCCCGGCGAACATCAGGTTGTTGTCCAGGGCCACGTCGTTGTCGCGGTTATGCGCGATGTCCTGTAGAGTCTTCTGGATGCAGAAGCTGCGCGGGTCGGCTTTCTTGCCGTTGCTGAAATCGGGCTCTTCCTGGCTCCAGTTGGAGAAGCGGCAGGTGGACAGGCAGCCCATGCAGGCCACCTGGTCCGCCACGATCTCCGCCGCGCGCTCAGGGTCGACGAAGATCAGCGTCGTGTCCGGCGTGCGCAGCGCCTCGGTGTAGCCTTCGTACTCCCAGGCGCGTACGTGGGCGAGGTCACCGGCGGTGAGGTATACCGGCCGCTTACGGGGGCCCACGCCGTAGGTCTCCACGTGCTCGCCCAGCGGTTCGGTGGTGTAGGCCACCTGGCGCTCGCTGCGGCCGCGCAGTTCCTGGATGAAGCCGTTGTTCACCGCGCTGGAGTAGAAGCCGGTCGGGCTGAACCGGTTGAGGAACACGTCGCCCGGCTTCAGCGTCAGCAGCCGCTGCTTCCAGCCTGGGCTGATGGGGGATTCCTGCGTCAGCAGCGGGCGGGTGCCGAACTGGAAGGCGATCGGGCCGAGCTCGGGATTGTCTATCCAGTCCTGCCATTCCTCCAGCCACCACACGCCGCCGGCCATGATGATCGGCGTCTGGTCCAGGCCGAAGGTGCGCATCAGCTTGCGCAGCGCCAGCACGCGGGGGAACGGGTCCTCCGGCTTGTCCGGCTGTTCGCCGTTGGACAGGCCGTTATGGCCGCCGGCGAGCCACGGATCCTCATAGACCACGCCGCCCAGCAGCGCGGCGGCCTTGGAATACGCGCGCTTCCACAGCGCGTTGAAGGCGCGCGCCGACGAGACGATCGGGTAGTAGTGCACGCCGAAGCGGGCCGCGATGTCCGACAG
This sequence comes from Rhodospirillales bacterium, assembly GCA_903643085.1. GTDB lineage: Bacteria > Pseudomonadota > Alphaproteobacteria > Acetobacterales > Acetobacteraceae > BOG-908. Next base: position 6,071 of record CAHJWU010000087.1, on the reverse strand, counting down.
GCGATACGGCATGCCGGCGCCGCAGGTGATGCCGTTGATCAGGCCGCGGGCACCTTCCAGCACGCCGGTGATCACGCGCTCGGCGCCGCCCATCTCCCACAGCAGGTTGGCGTGTATTCGGCCGCGGCCGCCGGAGACTTCGTGCGCCTGGCGCGCCTGGGTGATGCCGCCCTCGATGGCGAAGGCCACCAGCTCCTCGTGGCGGTCCCGGCGGGTCTTGCCGTGATAGACCGGCGGGATGGGATAGCCTTCGGCATCGAAGCTGTCAGGGTTCACCGCGCTGAACGTGCCGGCGCCGCCGGCGGACGCCCAGGCGCCGCAGGTCAGGCCGTTGGACACGGCGACACCTTTTCCGCCCTCGATGATCGGGAGGACTTCCGTGCCGCCCATGCGGATTACGTTCAGCGCCTTCATCTTTGGTCTGCCCTCGTCAGGAAGAAAGGCCTTCTTTTTTGCAAAAAAGAAGCAAAAAACTTTTGTCTCGCTGTCGCGGACTTATCCGCAAACGCGCGACAGCGGAGTAAAAGTTTTTTGCTTCTTTTTTGCAAAAAAGAAGGCCCTGCTTTCTTACTCGGCAGCCTCGTCGCGCCGCCCACCCTTCGGGCCCACCTTCTCAGAGATGTCCTCTCCGGTCGCCTGATCAACCACCCGCATGGACAGTTTCACCTTGCCACGATCGTCGAAGCCCAGGCACTTAACCTTCACGGCATCGCCCACGGCTACGATGTCGGTGGTCTTGTTGACGCGGCCCTGCGTCAGCTCGCTGATGTGCACCAGGCCGTCGCGGCTGCCGAGGAAGTTCACGAACGCGCCGAAATCGGCGGTCTTGACCACCTTGCCGTTATAGACCGCGCCCAGTTCGGGTTCGGCCACTATGCCGCGTATCCAGTCGATCGCGCGCTGGGCGGCTTCTTCGGTCGTTGCCGCGATCTTGATGGTGCCGTCGTCCTCGATGTCTATCTTGGCGCCGGTCATCTCCACGATCTCGCGTATCACCTTGCCGCCGGTGCCGATGACCTCGCGAATCTTCTCTTTCGGCACGTTGATCACGGTGATACGCGGCGCGGTGGAGGCGACGCCGGTGCGGGCGCCGGTGAGCGCCTTGGCCATCTCGCCGAGTATGTGCAGACGGCCGTCCTTGGCCTGATCGAGCGCGATGCGCATGATCTCCTGCGTGATTGACGTGATCTTGATATCCATCTGCAGGCTGGTGATGCCGTGCTCGGTGCCGGCCACCTTGAAGTCCATGTCGCCGAGGTGGTCCTCGTCGCCCAGGATGTCCGACAGCACGGCGAAGCCGCGATCTTCCTTGATCAGGCCCATGGCGATGCCGGCGACGGGGCGCTTCAGCGGCACGCCGCCATCCATCATGGCAAGCGAACTGCCGCAGACGGTGGCCATGGACGAGCTGCCGTTGCTCTCCAGGATCTCGCTGACGATGCGCAGCGTGTAGGGGAAATCCTCCCTGGCCGGCAGCAGCGGGTGGATGGCGCGCCAGGCCAACTTGCCGTGACCGATCTCGCGACGGCCGGGGCTGCCCATGCGGCCGGCTTCGCCCACGCTGAAAGGGGGGAAGTTGTAGTGCAGCATAAAGTTTTCCTTGTACTCGCCTTCCAAGGAATCCATGAATTGCTCGTCCTGGCCGGTGCCGAGCGTCACCACGCAGAGCGCCTGCGTCTCGCCGCGGGTGAACAGCGCGCTGCCATGCGCGCGCGGCAGCACGCCCACTTCGGCCACGATCTGGCGGACCGTTTTGGTGTCGCGGCCGTCGATGCGCAGGCCGGTATCGAGGATGGCGTTGCGCACGATGTCGGCTTCGAGATCCTTGAGCAGATTCTTGGCAGAATCGTGCTTGAGGCCTTCCTCTTCGAGCTTGGCGGTGACCGCCTTCTTGGCGGCGCCCACCTTTTCGTAGCGCTGCTGCTTGACGCGTTCCTGGTAGGCTTCGGCCAGCGAGGCGCGGCCCAGCTCGTCAATGCGGGTCTTCAGCTTGACCTCGGCCTCGCTCGGCTCGGCCAGCGTCCAGGGCTCCTTGGCGGCGTGTTCGGCCAGCTCGATGATCGCCTGGATCACCGGTTGGAACGCCTTGTGGCCGAACTCCACGGCGCCGAGCATGATGTCTTCTGGCAGTTCCGCGGCCTCGGACTCCACCATCAGCACGCCCTCCGCAGTGCCGGCGAGCACCAGGTCCAGCGTGGCGCCTTCCATCTGCGCGATGGTGGGGTTGAGGATGTATTCGCCGTTCTCGTAGCCGACCCGTGCCGCGGCAACCGGGCCGAAGAACGGAATGCCGGATAGCGTGAGGGCGGCGGAGCAGCCGACCAGGGCGGCGATGTCCGGATCGTTTTCCATGTCATGGCTGAGCACGGTGGCCACCACCTGGACCTCATTGCGGAAGTTCTGCGGGAAGAGCGGGCGCAACGGGCGGTCGATCAGGCGGCTTGTGAGCGTCTCGTTCTCGCTGGGCCGGCCCTCGCGCTTGAAGAAGCCGCCGGGGATGCGGCCGGCCGCGTAGGCCTTTTCCTGGTAGTTGACGGTGAGCGGGAAGAAATCCTGGCCGGGCTTGATGGATTTCGCGCCGACGGCGGTGCACAGGACGATGGTGTCGCCGTAGCTGACGAGCACGGCGCCGTCGGCCTGGCGGGCCATCTTGCCGGTCTCCAGGGTGAGCTTGCGGCCGCCCCACTCGAGTTCTTTACGGAAATAGTTGAACATGACGCTTGGTCCTTCTTTGTGTGTGAGAAGGGTGCGGGAAGCGCCTCGGACTGCATGGATGATGGAGAATCCATGTGGCCGGAAGCGCTCGGCGGCACCCGGTTGGGCAATAAAGGCAAGGGGCTCTGCCCCTTGACCCCGCCAAAGGCCAGTCGGCCCTTGGAACCCGTTCGTAAAGGCGAAGCCCGGGGTCTGGGGCCAAGGCCCCAGCAAGGTCCAGGGGGCAGAGCCCCTGGCCTTACCTACGCAGTTTCAGCCGCCCGATCAGCAGTTCGTAGCGGCTCTGATCTTTACGCTTCAGATAGTCGAGCAGCCGCCGGCGGCGGCCCACGAGCATCAACAGTCCGCGGCGCGAGTGGAAATCCTTCGCGTGCGTCTTGAGGTGTTCGGTCAGGTTGGTGATGCGCTCGCTGAGCAGCGCCACCTGGACTTCCGGGCTGCCGGTGTCGGCGGCCTGGGCCTGATATTCGCCAATGAGCACCGTGCGGCGCTCCGCTGTAATCGACATCGATCTTGCTCCGGTAAAGGGGTTGGCAGGAGGCGCCCGGGCTGCTGCCCGATCACGCGTCCCTCCGCCATGGCGTTTGCCAGGAATTTGGCCCGGTACGGTTTCAGGCTGTTGGCCTGGCCCGTCGGGCTGCACGGCCGCCTTGTGTCGTTCCGGCCAGTGCCGGGATGTCGGCCAGCACGGTCAGAACGGGGTGGGAGGTCCGGAGAGGATTCGCGTGGTATCCTCCCGGCAGGACGCTTTGTCCAGTGAATTCGGTCCGGGCGCCGGCCTGGCGCAAGGGCAGGCACGCGACCTGCCGGACCGTAATCAGGATGAACCGCCAGCGCGACCGACCCGGCGTTTCAGGAAGACGCTCGGCTGAGGCAGATGCCGTGGGCAGAGTTCTCGACCCGTTCGCAAAAAGGCCCGCTGTCTCCGCCTCGTCCTCCCGCGACGATCAGAGTATCCGCTCCGGCCGCAGCCAGCCGTCCTCCAGCCGGCACAGACCCACCACGCGCCCCGCCGCCATGGCGCGCACCAGGCCGCCGCCAGGGTTGGCGTCCTGCGGTATGCGGCCCATCAGCGTCACCAGGCTGATCGGCTGGCCCTGGGTCAGCTGCCCGGTTTCCTCGCCGGTCATGGCGAGCGCCGGGATGTCGGCCAGGGCGGTCAGCACGGGAAGCAGCAACGTGGCCGACGAGCGGCCGCCTTCCTCGGCCGGCATCGCCGCTTCCAGGGTGATCGACTCGCGCTCCAGGAACGGCCCCACGCGCAGACGGCGCAGGGCGGCGATGTGGCCGTACGCACCGCAGGCCTGGGCCAGGTCGCGCGCCAGGCTGCGCATGTAGACGCCCTTGCCAGATTGCACCTCGAAGACGGCGGTGTCGGCGTCGGGCCGCTCGGTCAGATCGAAGCGGTCCACGCGGGCGGGGCGCGGCTCCAGCACGGGGGCGCGGCCTTCGCGCGCCATGTCATAGGCGCGCTCGCCGGCGATCTTGATGGCGGAGTAGACCGGCGGGACCTGCATGATGTCGCCGATGAAGGCGGGCAGGGCGGCGCGCAGCTGGTCGTCTGTGGGGCGGATGGCGCTCTCGGCGGTGACGGCGCCATCGGCGTCATCGGTGTCGCGCGTCTCGCCCAGGCGCAGGGTGAAGCGATAGATTTTCGTGCTGTCCATCACGTAGGGCACGGTTTTCGTGGCGGCGCCGAAGGCGATGGGCAGCACGCCGGTGGCAAGCGGGTCCAGCGTGCCGCCGTGGCCGGCCTTTTGCGCGTCGAAGCCGCGGCGGACGCGGTTGACGACGTCCGTGCTGGTCATCTGCGGCGGCTTGTCGATGATCAGCCATCCGTCTAGCGGGCGGCCGCGCTTGCGTCGCATTGGATGGAGTGTCCGAGGATCTGGAAAGGGGCGGTGTTTCGGGGATGGGCGAGCGTTGGTCAACCTTGGTCAAAGCGCCGGTCTCTCGCGCAAGACAGGAACGCAAGCCCGTTTTTACGGCCCGCCCCGGCGGTTGCGCTGCGCAGCGACCAGGCGGCACTGCCGCAAGCCGCCCGCGGGTCCGGCGCTGTTCGTGCGTCCGGAGTAGCATCTGCGGCAATGCGCGCCGCGGTCGCGCAGCCACGCGTTGCGGGCGTTGCCGAAAGCGGCGTGTGATTTCGACAATGGCGAGCTGAACACGTTCGGCAACGGGCTGGTCCGCTAGAAGAATTCGATCGGCGCGGTGCGCGTTCGCTGAACGCCGGAGCCTGTCCGAAATCCGCCATCCGGGACAGCCTGGGCGAGGTGTATCGAGAAAAGAAGCTGAATTTTGCTCTTTCGGCGCTGAGGCGCCTTGGCGCGTTTTGAGACAACCGCCTGAGGCAGATGCGGGACTAAGGGCACCTGGTGGTCAGAGAACCATCATCTCACACCTGCTCAGCCAGCGGCGACACGGCAGGACTGTCCGGCCCCGCACCCCGCACCAGACACGTCTCGAACGATTGCCCGCCCGTCCGCCGGATAACATAGCGCGAAACCTTTGCCGGCCCCGCCAGATGCAGCGCACCGATCGGCTTGTAAGGTGCGGCGGGCTCGCAGAACGCGCCGGCCGAATCATTCCACATCGGTATGCCGCGGTCGCAGATCCAGTTGTAGCGCGGCGGCAGGAAGCGTGTCGGCAGGTGGTCGGCATAGATCGCGTGGTTCAGCGCGAACTGGTCGTGCGGCACCAGGTCGCCGGTGCGGGCCATCGCCGCGGCGTATCGGTCTGCCCAGGCCTGCCAGTGCGGCGCGCCGGCGCGTATCGCGAAGAAGCCGGCGTTGAGGTGGCGGTGCAGCAGCAGGCGCGCGGTGTCCACCGGGCCGTATCCGCGCAGGAAGTGCTTGCCTGTCCAGCCGAGCAGCCAGGGCTGAAAGCGGTAGGCGCGCGCGCGCTCGTGGGTGATCGCCATGCCGTTCGCCAGCGCGCCTGCCACGTAGTCGTCGAACACGGTGATGTCCTGCAGCCAGACGTCCGAATCTATCCAGAGATAGACGTCATGGTTCGGGAAATACGCGGGCAGGAACGGGCGCGCGAGAAAGGAGAGCAGCGCCGGGCGCACGCTCGCCGGGTCCACGCCGAGATGGGCGCGCGGGCGCACCACCTCTATGTCGGCCGCCTCCAGCAGCGCCACGTCGGCGGGCAGCAGCCCGATGTCGAAACACGCGATGCTGACCGCCGGCCGCGCGAGCCGCGGCTGGATCGAGGCGAGCATGCCCTGCAGGAACGGCAGGAAGCGGGAGTCGCTTGCCGTGACGACCATCACGCGCGGCGAGCCGGCCACGCCCAAATCCATCAGATCGGGTCCATCAAACGGGGTCCATCCTGGCGGCCGGACGCATGGCGCG
>CAHJWU010000086.1 GCA_903643085.1 Rhodospirillales bacterium | reverse complement strand
AGGCCAGCGCCAGGCCGGCCTGCGCCAGCCCGAAGCGCGACGCGGCGCCGGAGGCCACCAGCGGCAGCGCCTGCAACGCCTTGATCGCCGAGCGCGGGAAGATGGCGCGCTCCGCGTCGCCGCGGGACAGCACGATGCCACCCTTCGCGTCGGCTACGGCAAAGGCGCCGGTGTGGCGCGATTCGACGCGGCCGCCGCGCAGGATTTCGGCTAGCGGGAAAGAGGGCATGCGGGGTCCAGGAAGGAAGCGCTTCTTTTTTGCAAAAAAGAAGCAAAAAACTCTTGCTCCCGGCGGCTGCACGACGGCTTGCGCCGGTCCGCGGGCGCGCGTGGTTGCACGATCGTGGCGGGCGTTGCTGCCAGCGCCGGGGTGAAAGTTGTTTGCTCGACTTTGATCAACAGCAACTGCCTGCTTTGCTTCGCCGCCGATGACGGCCTATGCACCACCCATGGCAGAGATCACCGACTTTGACGCGCTGGACATACGCGTGGGCACCGTCACCGACGCCCGCCCGTTCCCCGAAGCCCGCAAGCCGGCCGTCCGGCTGTGGATCGATTTCGGGGCGGAGCTGGGCATACGGCAGTCCAGCGCGCAGATCACCGTGCACTACAAGCCGGACCAGCTGATCGGCCGCCAGGTCTGCGCCGTGGTGAACCTGCCGCCGCGCCAGATCGGCCCGATGGTCAGCGAGGTCCTGACCCTGGGCCTGCCGGACGAGGACGGCGAAGTCGTCCTGATCAAACCCGATTTCAAACTTCCCGACGGCGGCCGCCTGTTCTAGCCGCCTCCGCAATCCAGCCCGGGAGCAAAGGTTTTTGCTTCTTTTCCGCAAAGAAGGCCTGCCTTGCCGTACGCCACGGTCACCTGGGACCAGCTCCATCGCGACGCGAGAACGCTCGCCGCCACCCTAATGGCCCACCCCCCCTTCCAGGGCATAGTGGCGGTCACCAGAGGCGGCCTGATACCCGCCGCCATCGTGGCGCGCGAGCTGGAATGCCGGCTGGTGGAGACCGTCTGCGTGGCCAGCTACGCGGGCGAGGAAGGCACACGGCACGCGCCGGTGGTGCTCAAGGCGCCCGCCGCAGGCGACGGCTTCGGCTTCCTGGTGATCGACGACCTGGTGGACACGGGCGTGACGGCGGGCCTGGTGCGCGGGCTGCTGCCGCGCGGCCATTTCGCCTGCCTCTACGCCAAGCCGGCCGGCCGCCCGGCGGTGGACAGCTTCGTGGCCGAGGTGCCGCAGGACACCTGGATACTGTTCCCCTGGGACACCGCGCCGCTGTTCGTGCCGCCGCTGGCGCGCCCCGATCTCGAAGCCGGGAGCTAGGCCGCCATGTGGAAACCGGGCGGCCGCATACCCGGCTGGCTGCCCATCCTGCTCGGCTTCCTCCAGGCGGTGGGGCCGGTCTCCACGGACATGTACCTGCCGGCCTTCCCGGCCATCGAGGCAAGCCTGCACGCGCCGCCCGGCTCGGCCCAGGTCACGCTGGGCACCTGGATACTGGGCCTCTCCCTCGGCCAGCTCGTGCAGGGAGCGCTGGCGGACCGGTTCGGCCGCCGCTCGCCCATACTGGCGGGCACGCTGGTCTACACGCTGGGGTCGGTGGGCTGCGCGCTGTCGCCCAGCATCGCGATGCTGTCGGCCTGGCGGTTCCTGGCCGCGTTCGGCGCTTCGGCCAGCGCGGTGATCCCGCGCGCTGTGGTGCGTGACATCAGCGAGGGGCATGACGCCGCACGGCTGATGAGCCGGCTAATCCTGGTGCTGGGGGCGGCGCCCATACTGGCGCCGTCGCTGGGCGGCCTGGTGCTGCAATGGTCCACCTGGCGCGGCATCTTCTGGATCAACGCGGGCTATGGCGTTGTGGCGCTGGCGGTGTCCGCCTGGCGGCTGCCGGACACGCAGCCGCGGGCGCGCCGCACGCCGATCCATGCCGGGCCGATGCTGCGTCGCTACGCGGCGATACTCGCCGAGCGCGGCTTCCTGACGCACGCGCTGATGATGTCGTTCTGCAGCTTCTCGCTGTTCGCCTATCTGGGCGGCTCGCCGGTGACGTTCATCACCCATTACCGGTTCACGCCGGGGCAGTTTGCCGTGGGCTTCGGGGTGGTGGCGGCCACCTACATCGCGGCCAGCCAGCTTAACATGCGGGTGATACGGCGCTTTGACCTGGACGGCACGCTGCGCCGGGCCGCCACGCTCTATTTGGCGCTGAACGCCGTGCTGCTCGCGCTGGCGCTGCTCGACGTGCCGGCGCCGTGGATGGTGCTGTGCCTGGCGCTGACCCAGGGCGTGACCGGCTTCATCTTTCCCACCGCCACGGTGGGGGCGCTGCGCCGTCACGGTGCCAGTGCCGGCACCGCCTCCGCCCTGATCGGCACCATGCAGTTCCTGATCGGCGCGAGCAGCGGCTTCCTGATGGGCCTGCTGACGGACGGGACGGCGCTGCCCATGGCGGGGCTGATGCTGCTGGGCGCGGCGCTGGCCAAGGCGGCGGACATGTGCCGGCCGGCGGCGGGCGGCGCGGCGGTGGTGGAAGCGGAGATCGGCGCCGGGGCGCAGCTCTGAATAAGCAGACTGAGCCGTCCTCTTGAAAAGAACAGAGGACACCCTGCGAGCGACGGGCGGAAGTCTTGCAAGCAAGCATGGGGCTCTGCCCCAGACCCCGCTGGGGCCTTGAGGCCCCAGACCCCCATCTCTCAGGCGGCCATCTGACGCGCTTTCGCTGTGCTGCAGTGCTTATTGCCCAGCGGCAACTCCGCGTCGGTGCCCGCGAAAACGCGCCAGCTGACTCGCCAGGCCATGTTTTCAAACGGACTCTAGGGACGACTGTCCTTCGCAGGGTCCAGGCGTCACGCGCAAGCGTGCTGCGCACGTCACGCGCAAGCGTGCCGCGCACATTACGCGAGAGCGTGCTGCGCACGACACCCCTGGCCTTCTTACGACCAACACTTCAGCCCTGACACAGCTCCGCCGTCCGCTCTCGTGAAAAGATGCGCGTCAGCAAACAGCTTTTTACCTGTTCCCTTCGAAAACAAAGGCCTCGCCCGTATTTCATGCATGCAGCAGAACGGGTGTTCCTCGTGGCACGCAATCTGCTATGTGTTGAACTATGACAACACGCAGGCAACTCCTCACGCGGGTCGGCATCATGGCCGGCAGCGTGGCCATGTATCAGGCGATGACCCGCATGGGCCACGCCACGGGCACCGATTTCAGGCAATCCCCGAACCTGTCCGGCGCCGCACCCGGCACCACCGTGCTCGTGCTCGGCGCCGGGCTGGCGGGCATGTTGGCCGCCTACGAGCTGAACCGCGCCGGCTACAACGTGCGCGTGCTGGAGTTCCAGACCCGCTCGGGCGGGCGCAACTACACGCTGCGCGGCGGTGACACCCTGACCGAGCTGGGCGGCGCCACCCAGAAGGTGGGCTTCTCGCCCGGCAACTACATCAACCCCGGACCGTGGCGCATTCCCTATCACCACCAGGCCATACTGCACTATTGCAAGGCATTCGGCGTGGCGCTCGAGCCGTTCATCGAGCTGAACCACAACGCCTACCTGCACGACACGGCGAGCTTCGGCGGCGTGCCGCAGCGCTACCGGCACGTGTCCAGTGACTTCTACGGCTACACCGCCGAGCTGCTGAGCAAGGCGATCAACCAGAAATGCCTGGACCAGACAGTGAGCGCCGACGAGGCCGCAGACATCCTGCACAACATGAAAGTGTGGGGTCTGCTCGACAAGGAGGGCGCCTACACGGCGCGGCTGGCCAGCGAACGCCGCGGCTTCGACACGCCGCCGCAGGCCGGGCCGGACGGCGCCGGCGTGCCCTCCCAGCCGTTTCCGCGTGCCGAGATCATGCGCTCCGGCCTGTCGCAATACGTGGGCTTCCACATGCTGAATGACTTCCAGACCACCATGTTCCAGCCGGTGGGCGGTATGGACATGATCGGCCGCGCGTTCGCCCGCCAGATCGACGGGCTGGTGACGCACAACCTGCGCGTCAGCGCCATCGCGCAGGACGACACAGGCGTGACCGTCACCTACGAGGACCACAACCAGGCCGGCGCCGTGCAGACGGCAAAGGCCGAGTACTGCGTCTGCACGATCCCGCTGCCGGTGCTCAACCAGCTTGACGTGCGCGTAAGCGCGCCGATGCGCGCCGCCATCGCCGCCGTGCCCTACGCGTCCTCGGTGAAAGTGGGCCTGGAGTTCAAGCGCCGGTTCTGGGAGGAGGACGAGCAGATCTACGGCGGCATCTCCTTCACCGACCAGCAGATCAGCGTGATGTCCTACCCCAGCCACGGTTATTTCGAGCACGGGCCGGCGGTGCTGCTGGGCGGCTACATGTTCGGCCCCGCGGCGTGGGACTTCGCCGGCATGAGCCCGGAGGAGCGTATCCAGGCGGCGCTGGCGCAGGGTGCGAAGATACACAAGCAATACCCGGCCGAGTTCTCCAACGGCGTGGCCGTCGCCTGGAGCCGCATGCCCTGGACGCTCGGCTGCTGCAGCCAGTGGAGCGAGGAGTCCCGCCGCGCGCATTACCGCACGCTGACCACGATGGAAGGCCGCCTGGTTCTGGCGGGCGAGCACGCGTCCCATGTGGGATGCTGGCAGGAAGGCGCGTTGCTGTCGGCGGTGTCCGCGGTGACGCAGTTGCATGCGCGCGCGGTGGGGGCCGGCTGACGTGAAGGAAGCAAGCAAGGCCTTCTTTTTTGAAAAAAAGAAGCAAAAAACTTTTGTCCCCGACGGCGGCACAAACGCACGCGCAGCCGGCGCCAATGCGCCTGCCGGCAGAACTAGCGCGCGCCTGAGTGCAGCCGGGGAAGCAAAAGTTTTTTGGTTCTTTTTTTCAAAAAAGAACTGCTTGCTTGCCTTCCTGGCCCTGACCCCCGCCCAGGCCATAGCCGACGCCGCCACGCGCAACAACATAGGCGGCGTCTCGGCCACCACAGGCGAGGCGCTCTACCAGCATGTCTGCCAGGGCTGCCACATGCCGGGCGGCGTGGGTGCGGTGGGCGCCGCGCGTTTCCCGGCCCTGGCCAACAACAGGCATCTGGCAGCGGCGGGATACCCCGTGGCGATGGTGCTGCGCGGCAACGGCGGCATGCCCTGGTTCAACGGCACGCTGACAGACGCGCAGATCGCCGCGGTGGTGAATTACGTGCGCACGCATTTCGGCAACGACTACAAGGATGCGGTGACGCCGGCCTATGTGGCGTCCGTGAAAGGACCCGTGCCGGTATTGGAGCAGTAGGCCGCGCCAGCCCCGGCAGGCGCTACCGCTCCTCCGTCCCCGGCGCGTCCGCGCCACCGCTCACGCCGTGCAGCCGCTTGCGCATACGCACCAGCGGCACGATCCCGGCCTCGATCGGCTCGCCCATTGCGTAGCCGCACGCGGCATACAGGGGCACGCCCGCAGCCGTGGCTGCCAGCTCCGCGTGGTTGAAGCCCGCCGCCGCTGCCGCCGCCTCGCACAGAGAGAGGATGCGGCGGCCCACGCCCTGGCGGGCATAGGCGGGTGCGGTGTACATGGCGCGTATGCGGGCGGCGTCGCGCGCCGGGTCCAGCGGCGCTGCGCTGCGGCCGGCGCTGTGGTCGCCGCCGAACAGGGTGGCGCGGCGGCTCCACCCGCCGCAGCCCGCGATCCGTGCGCCGTCGAGTACCACGAAGTAGGTGGCGTCGGTGATCAGCTGGGTGTCCAGGCCCATGACCTGGCGGCTGGCAGCGATCTGTTCGGGGGTGAGGAAGTCCTGCTGCAGCAAGGAGATCGCGTCATCCATGACGCGCTGGAGCGCCATGACGTCCGCGGCGGTCGCCAGCCGGGAGGTGAACGTCACGGCGCCAGCGCCGTGCCCGCTTCGGGCGTGACACGCCGAACGCCGGCGACGCTTGCGTGCAAGCCCCGAAGCCGCCGGGCCCGCGCCGCGGGCGAAGATGTCTGGCTTTCCAGCACGAGGGGCCTCGCCGGGTGCCGGGCCACGCCAGCCAGGCGCGGCCCTCGACGCCCTATTTCAGCACGATCTCCACGCGCCGGTTCTGCGGTTCGCGCACGCCCTGCGCGGTCTGCACCAGCGGGTCGGTTTCGCCGAAGCCGTGTATGTGGATGTCGCCCCTGGCCACCCCGTCCTTCACCAGTTCGCTCTCCACCGTCTCGGCGCGGCGCAGCGAGAGCTTCCTGTTGTAGGCGGCGGTGCCAGAGAGGTCCGTGTAGCCGTTGACTTCCAGCCGCGTGGTCTGGGTCTGCGTGGACGCCTGGGCCGCCTGGGCCACGATCTGGCGCGCGCGCGCGGAGAGGTCCGCGCGGTCCCAGTCGAAGAACACCAGGTAGGTGCGCGAAGCGGTGGCGGCTGCCGGCGGCGCCGGTATCGCGGGCGGCGGCGGCTCGGGAAGCGGCTGGGGCTTGCCGCCGAAAGTGTAGGCGATACGTGCGTAATAGAAGCCGCCGTCGAAGCCGAACGGCGACGAATTGTTATACACCGTGCTGTTGACGTAACGGGTGATGTAGAGGGACTTGTTCGGATAGATGTTGAACACGTTGTTCGAGCCGACAGAGAGCTTCACGCCGGGAAATATCTTGTAGCCGAGTTCGACGTCGGCGATCCAGGTGGGCGCGATCTTCACGGGGTAGTAGCTCGCGGAGAAGAATTCGTTGTCCGGAAAGACCTCCTCCGATGACCCCCACCGCGTCTCGCGCACCAGCAGGCTGGCCTTGCCGTAGGTGTAGTAGCCCTGCAGCACCAGCTTGTTCTTCGGCGCGTTGCGCGTGTATTCCGAGAGGACGTCGGGAGTGAATTGCGGGGTGCCGTCCGGAAGCGTCGCCTCGCGGGTCAGCTCCACGTCGTTGAAATTCAGGGCGGCGCTGACGTTCAGCGTCTGCTCGTCGCCGATCACGTAGGTGTAGTCCACCGTGGCGTCCAGCCCGCGCGTGCGGGAGTTCACGCCGTTGGTGTAGTACTGCCCGGTGACCTTGGAGAGCCCCTCGTCGATGCCGAACCCCGCCTGCTTCAGCAGGGTGATCAGCTGTTGCCCCGCCGGCGTGTCGACGTTGCCGCCGAACGTGCCGGAATTGACGATCTGGTTGTGTATGGAAATCTGGTACAGGTCGACGGCGACGTTCAGCCTGGGAACCGGCTGGGCGACGAAGCCGACGCTGTAGTTGATGGACTGCTCGGGGCGCAGCGGCACCGCGCCGAGGAACCGCGCCACCGCAGAATTGACCGGCAGCTGGCCGCTGAATTCGGACGGCGAGACGTTCACCGCCTCGAAGAACTCCTGCGCCAGGGTAGGCGCGCGGAAGCCGTTGCTGATAGTGCCGCGTATGGCGTATTGCGGCGTGAAATCGTAGCGGCTGCTGATCTTGAACGTCTTCGTGTTGCCCACGTCGCTGTAGTGCTCGAAACGGCCTGCCAGATCCACCTGCCAGTTCTCCAGCGGATTGGTCGCCAGGTCGACATAGCCCGCTTCGCTCTGGCGATGCGAGTTGCTGGCAGACCCGTTCAGGAAGCCGGGATAGGCCTGTGAGCCGCCACCGAACTGCGATGCGGTGTCGCCCGGTTCGAGCTGGTAGGTGTCGCGCCGGTATTCGCCGCCGAAGGCCACGTCGAGCGGCTTGGCGAAAAAGCCGGTGTCGAACGATTTGCTGAAATCGAGGTTGTCCGTCCACTGCGAGTTGTTGAACTCGCCGGTGTGGAAAGTGTTCGGCGTGTAGCCGAAGGCGTTGTAGAAATCGACGTTCGCCGAATCCTTGTTTTTCAGGTTTATCACGTCCTCGCCGTAGGTGCTGGCCAGATCGTAGTGCCAGCCTCCCAGGATGGTGCCCTTGATGCCGCCGGTGAAGCCGAAATCGTTCTCGTAGATCGCCTCGCGCGGCACGAAGCCGCCGGGATAGACTTCCGGGAGCTTGGCCGGCGTCCGCCAGTTCTCGAAAGCGCTGGCCGCGCGGTTCGCGTAGGTTCCGTCGGAATACACCTCCAGCACGTCGTCCGGAAGCACGTCGTAGCCCGCGTTGTAGCCGACCGAAGCCAAATTGTATTTCGGATCTCCTATGATGCGGCCTGGGTTTTCCGATTCCACGAACTTGCCTTCCGGATTCGGTACGCCTGGCGGGATCACACGCGAGTCGTAACCTGTCCGGTTGGTGTGGTCGTGGTAGCGGTAGTTCGCGGCGATATCGAGGAAGCCCTTGTCGAACAGCGGCAGGGCGAAGCTGGCGCCGAGGTCGTTGGTGAAGCCGTCGCCGGGGAAATAGGCACCTTCCTGTGCATAGGCGCTGATGCCGGTGGTGGCGTGCTTGAGGATGATGTTGATCACGCCGGCAACCGCGTCCGATCCGTACTGCGCGGCGGCGCCGTCGCGCAGCACCTCGATGTGGTCGACGAGGCTGATCGGTATCAGGTCGAGGTCCGTGGGGTCCGAGCCGCCGACCGGGCCCACGTCGGCGTTGATGTTGGCCGAGATGTGGCGGCGCTTGCCGTTGACCAGAACAAGCGTGTCGTCCGGGCTGAGGCCGCGCAGGCGGGCGGAGCGGACCAGGCCGGCCGTGTCGAAACCTTCCGCCGGCAGTTCGAGCGACGGCAGCAGCTTGTTCAGCGCGTCCAGCACGTTCTGCTCGCCGGTGCGCTGCAGGTCGGCGCCGCTTATCACGTCCACCGGCGCCGGACTGGATTGCTTGGTGCGCCCGAGCTGGCGCGTGCCGGTGACGATCACGTCCTCGGGCGCGTTGGCGTTCGACGCTGTGGCGTCCGAGGACTGGCCGCCAGTATCCTGCGCTGCGGCGAGGACCGGAGTGGGCGTCAGCTGTGCGGTGAGCGCGGGGCCCTGTTGCGCGCGCGCGCCGAGCGGCAGCAGGCCCACCAAAGCCGCTGTAGCGAGAAGGGAGTTCTTCATTCGTCGAGCCTCGTTGTAAACGGACGTGTCGTTCGGGAAAGGCCGGTCAGCGCGCCTTCGCGGCGATCACCTCGATCTCGACGAGCGCGCCCGGTGCGGCCAGGCCGGCCACCTGCACCGCGCTGCGCGCCGGCTTGTTCGGCTGGTCCTTGGTGCCGAAAAATTTCGTGTAGCTGGCCATCAGGCCGGAGAAATCCATCTTGCCGCCATGGGCAGGATCGCCCACCAGGAAGACGTTCATCTTCACCACGTCGCCCATGGTCATGCCGAGGCGCGCGAGCGTGGCCTGCAGCGCGGTCAGCGCGCCCATCGTCTGCGCAGCGGTGTCGCCGGGTGCCGCCGTGCCGCCTTTCGGCGGCAGGCCCATGGCGCCGCTGAGGAACACCGTGTCCGTCCCCGCCTTCACACTCACCGCGGCGGAAATCGGAAAGTCGCTGCCCAGCAAAGGCACCCTCTCGACCGCCTGGGCGTGCGCGCCGGCGGCGTGCAAGATAGTTGCGGCGGCAAACAGCGCGCGGGTCGCAAGTGCCATGTCTCCGGCTTCTCCTGGCAATTAATCTTGCCAAACGTGCCGAGTGCCGCAGTCGGTTGTCCAACGAATTGTGGCGCGGTCCGGCGACTACTTGGATCGCACAGACACGAGTTGCACAATGACTGAGCAAGGCGGTCGTTATTTGCCCCGTCACAGCAACGCGGCGTCGTCAGGCGGCCACGGAGAGCAGGAGGAAAACGCCGTGTTTCCGGCGGGTTCGCTGCCTGGCCGGCGCAGGCGGAGCGGCGCTGTTGCAAATAAGCAAGAGGCGCCGCAAACGGCGCCGGCGTCACGCCTCCGCAAGTTTCTCGCGGGACGCGCGCACTTTCACCACCCGGCGCCCGTCCATCGCCAGCACCTCGAACAGCCAGCCGCCGAACACGATGCGGTCGCCGGCCTGCGGCACGCGGCGCAGCAGCGCCAGTACGAGGCCGGCAAGCGTGTGGTAGCTGCCCTCGGCAGGCAGGTCCGGCAGCAGCAGGCGCGCCTTCAGCTCGTCGACCGGCGTCATGCCGTCCATCAGGATCTCGCCGCCCACCTGGTCGGCGGCCTGGCTCGGCGTGCCGTAGCCGGGTTCGGCCAGGTCGCCGATGATCGCCTCCAGCACGTCGGCCGCGGTCACCACGCCCTCGAAGCTGCCGTACTCGTCCATCACCAGCGCCAGGCCCAGCGCGTCGCTCTTCAGCCGCTCCAGCGCGTCGAGCGCGCTGATCGTGTCGGGCACCACCATCGGCTGGCGCAGCGCGGCGGCGATCGAGAGCTCGCGGCCGTCCAGTATGCGGTCCAGCATGTCCTTGGCCTGCACCACGCCCACCACGTTGTCGACGCGGCCGTCGCACACCACGAAGCGGCTGTGCGTCGCCGCGCGCAGGGTGTCGATGATCTCGCGCCTGGGGTCCGTGCGGTCGATCCACACCAGCTCGTTGCGCGGCGTCATGATGGCGCGCACCGGCTTGTCGGCCAGGCGCAGCACGCGCTCGATCATGTCGCGCTCGCCTGTCTCCAGCGCGCCTGTCTCGGTGCCCTCGGCCAGCAGCGCGCGCAGCTCGTCATCCGTCACGTCCTCGCGGCTCTGCTCGCTGTGCCCCACCAGGCGTAGGACCAGGTCGGACGAGCGGCCGAGCAGCCAGACCAGCGGCCCGCTGATCCGGGCCAGCAGCGCCACGGAGGGCGCCAGCCTGGCGGCGATGCGCTCGGGCGAGCGCAGGGCCAGGCGTTTCGGCACCAGCTCGCCCAGCACCAGCGTCAGGTAGGTGATGCCCAGCACGGTGATCGCCAGCGCCACGCCGGTTGCCGCGTTGGCCAGATAGGGGATGCGCGCGATGCCCGGGGCCAGCGTGCTGGCGATGCGCGCGCCGCCGAACGTGCCGGAGAGGATGCCCACGAGCGTCACGCCCACCTGCACCGTGGGCAGGAAACGCTGCGGGTCGTCGGCCAGCTCGCGCGCCACGCGCGCGCCGTGGACGTGCTTGCCTTCCAGGACGGTGAGGCGGGCACGGCGGGCGGAGACCAGCGCCATCTCGCCCATGGCGAAGACGCCGTTCAGGAGGGCGAGGAGGATGATGACGAGGATCAGCAGAGCGGTGGTCATGGGCAAGAAAGGCCTTCTTTTCTGAAAAAAAGAAGCAAAAAACTTTTATATCCCGGCACCTGCGGCAGTCGGGTGGCTCTGACACGGCGCGGCTGCTGCACCGGCGTCAGGAACAAAAGCTTTTTGCTTCTTTTTCTCGAAAAAGAAGGCCTTCCTTACTTCCTCGCATGCCGCGCCAGGGTCGCCAGTATCCGCGACCCCGCCCGCACCGACCCGCGCCAGCTCCCCGCCACTTTCGACTCGCCCGCCAC